>CAYWSS010000224.1:0-8430 GCA_964460505.1 uncultured Caldilineaceae bacterium
GCATTCACCTGATTGCGACGGTTGCCGCCAGAGATGAAGACTGAACTCGGACTGTCCGGCAGCCTGGCAGCACGCTTTCAGTCAAATGCGCTGACGCCGCTGCTTGCAATTTCCGCGATCATGCTGGGCGCATTCGCGGTCATCGTGACGCCCCGTGAAGAAGAGCCGCAGATCGACGTTACGTTTGCGAATGTGTTCGTGGCGTTCATTTGCGTATCCAGCGCTCGCTGTCAGAGCAGGTTCTGCCCGATTTAGGTTTCCACCGAGTATCTTCAAGAAGGATGTGGCGCGGGTGTGGCGCAAGTGTGGCGCGAGTGTGGCGCTAGCTGAGGAGAGGACTACTCTAAAAGCTAATCAGTGACGATCCGCAAATGACTGAATTAGCAAATATCGGCTAACGATTAATGGTGCGGTCACCTGCCATCATCTGGCTATAGTGATCAGAAAAGAGCCAGGAAGCATTAAGAATAGGATAATTTTGTATGCCTGCAATGACCTCACGTGAAAGATTACTGCGAACCCTCCGACATGAAGAACCGGATAGAATACCGCTTGATCTGGGTGGGGTGGCTACCGGCATCGAGACCATACCGTTTGATGCCCTTAAAAATTTTCTGGGCAAAAAATGGAAAACCAAAAACTTCATGCGGGATCACGTTGAGCCGCCCGAAGAAATGCTGCGTATGTTCGGAATCGATACGCGCTACGTTCGCATTAAGCCACCCGGCAATTTTAAAGTCAAAATCGGCCCGGACAATTCTTATTTTGATGAATGGGGCACCAAGTGGCTAAAACCCGCGGGCGGTTTATATTGGGATCCCATCGATCATCCCTTGAAAGATGCCGCCATTGAAGATTTGGAATCATACCCCTGGCCGGATCCGGACGATACAGGCCGATATACGGGCCTGAAAGAAGAGGCTAAAAACCTGCATGAAAATTCCGAATACGCCATCGTGGGCGACATACCGGTGTTTGGGGCCATGGATTATGCCTGCCTGTTTCTGATGGGCCCCGAACGATTTTACATGGATGTCATTGCCAACCCAGGATTTATTCTGAGACTTGTTGAAATTTTGGCTGATCTGCAATTGCGATTTTATAAAAATTACTTGAATGCCATAGGAAAATATATCGATGTCATCATGGTCGCCGAGGATTTGGGCGGCAACAACGGCCCGTTGATTTCCCCTGACCACTATCGCACACTGTTGAAACCGTATGCAGCAAAACTATGGAAATTCATAAAGGGAAATACGGATGCCTACCTGTTCCTTCATTGCTGCGGCAGCGTGTACCAGCTAATTCCCGATTTAATAGAAATGGGCGTCGATGCCTTAAATCCGATCCAAGTCGGTGCCAAAGGGATGGCTCCCAAAAGAATAAAAGCTGAGTTCGGTTATAAGCTGACTTTCTGGGGCGCAATCGATACCCAAAAGGTCATGCCGTTCGGCACCCCCGAAGATGTTGAAAATGAAGTTAAAACGCGGATTGCCGAATTGGCGCCGGGAGGGGGGTATGTGCTGACCGCGGTGCACAACATCCAAGCCGATGTTAAGCCCCAAAATGTTTTTCGAATGTATCAAGCCGCACACAAATACGGAACCTATCCTATAAAAGGCTGACCCATTAACCATTGGATGGAGGATTTACATGGGTATTTATCTGGCGGGAATCGATTTAGGAACGACCGGGGCCAAGGCCATGATTTTTGACGACACCGGCCGTGCGATGTCCAGTGCTTACCGGGAGTATCCCTGCAGCTACCCCAAACCGGGATGGGTTGAACAAAATCCGGATCTTCTGGTCGATGCCACCATGGAAGCTGTTGGGCAGGCAGCGAAAGATAGCGGGATCGGACCTCAAAATATCGTGTCGGCCTCGCTGTCCGCCCAGCGATGCTGTGGGATCTTTCTTGATCAGGCCGAAGCCGTCCAGCGCCCGATGATTTCCTGGCAGGACAACCGAACCCAGGTGGAAGTGCAGGAGATAGCAGCCCGCATTGAGGAGGCCGCCTATTACAAAAAAACCGGCTTTCCCAACAGTACGACCTGGCTGCTGTCTAAGATACTCTGGGTACGAAAAAATGAACCAGACATTTGGCAAAAAACCCGCCGGGTGGTGCAAATGCACGATTACTTTCTGCGGGCGCTTGGGGCCGACGCGTATTATGTTGATCACAACGATGCCGGTTTTTTCGGCATTTTCGATACCACCTCCGGCACGTGGGATCAAGAACTGCTGGATCTGTTCGAAATTCCAGAAGAGAAATTACCGATCCCCGAGAAATCAGGGACCCTGGTGGGCAAAGTTTCCGCAGATGCTGCCGGCAAATGCGGCTTGGCACCCGGCACGCCCATCAGCGTCGGGGCCGGTGACCAGAGCGCCGGCGCGGTCGGTGCCGGGATCGTGCAAAAGGGGCAGATCTCGGTGTCGCTGGGTACGGCCGGAGCAGTGACTGCCTATCTGGCTGAGCCCTTTCGTGATCCAGCCGCCAAGACCATGGTAACGTCTCATCCGATTCATGGCAGCTGGCTGCTGGAAGGGTATCAGGCCGCCGCCGCCAGCGTTTATCGCTGGTATCGTGATGAATTCGGAGGTGCCGAGTTGCTCGAGGCGGATCGAAGCGGTGTTGATTTTTACGATCTGATGAATGCCCGGGTGGCCAAGATTTCTCCCGGGGCCAACGGCCTGTTGGTTATGCCCTATTTTGCCGGAGCAGCCACGCCGCGCTATAATCCGGCGGCCAGGGGACTGGTGCTGGGATTGACCTTTGCCCACGACCGGTTTGCAGTCGCCAGGGCCTTTATGGAAGGCATCAGCATGGACATGCGCGATATGCTGAATTCCATGCTCGATTCCGGGGTGGACGTCAGCGAAGCCCGGATCTTGGGGGGGCCGACAAAATCCGCGGTCTGGAACCAGATCCAGGCCGATGTTTACGGGATCCCCGTCAGCAGCTTGAAAGTCGCAGATGCAACCGTTTTGGGGGCGGCCGTCCTGGGAGGAGTCGGGGCTGGTGTTTTTGGATCCATTAAAGAAGGTGCTGAAAAACTGGTGCGCTTGGACCAGCGGTACGAGCCGGATACCCGGCATACCCGGATTTATGATACCCTGTATGACCTTTACCGGCGGACCTATGAGAGTCTTGAAAATAGCAGCGTTTTTTCTGATTTGGCGTCAATCCAGCAATAACCGGCGCCGCTGCCGGATCTTCTTCCAAAGCCTTGATACATTCTGAAAAAAAACCAGATAATGACCGCACGGAGGATACCATTTGAAGATTAGCAAGCAAAAACTAAAAGAATTGTACCGCATGATGGTGCAAACCCGCAAATTTGAAGAAAAGGCCGCCTACCTGTTTTCCATGGGCCAGGTTCACGGTACGGCCCATTTTTGTGTGGGCGAGGAAGCCGCTGGTGTCGGCGCATCAAATGCCCTGGGCAGGGAGGATTTGGTCTACGTCACCCATCGGGGACATGGCCAATGTATCGGCAAGGGCATGGATATAAATCGAATGATGGCTGAGTTCCTGGGCAAGGAGACAGGCTACTGCAGGGGCAAAGGCGGGTGCATGCATATCGCCGGCCTGGATGTGGGCAACCTGGGCTCCAACGGCATTGTCGGCGCCGGGCTGCCGATTGCCGTCGGCGCGGCCCTGTCTACCCGGATGCAGTCAATTGACCGGGTGGTGCTGTGCTTTTTTGGCGATGGGGCGACCAACGAGGGCGCATTTCACGAATCGTTGAACCTGGCCTCCATCTGGCATTTGCCCATCATCTTCCTGTGTGTCAACAACCAGTATGGCATGTCGATGCCGGTGAAGCGTTCGATGAACATCGACGATATTTCCATCCGGGCGTCCGCCTACGGCATTCCCGGCGAAGCCATAAACGGCAACGACATCCGTGAGGTGTATTCAACGGTACAGAAAGCCATCGCATATGTCAAGAAGCACGGCCCGAAACTAATTGTCTGCAATACCTATCGAATCATGGGCCATTCGAAAAGTGACGCCAATGTTTATCGCACGAAGGCCGAAATTGAAGCCTGGAAGAAAAAATGCCCGATCAAAGCGCTGCGCGGCTATCTGCTTAAAAACAAGCTATATTCTAAAAATGAACTGGATGACATCGAAAAGGGGGCTGCAGCAGACATAGAATCAGCCGTAGCATATGCTGAGAACAGTCCAAATCCATCAATTGATACTATATTTGATGACGTTTACGCGTAGGGGAGTTTGACGAGATTATCATGAGAGAAATCACTTATGTTCAAGCAATTAATGAAGCGATGAGCCAGGAGATGCGAAGGGACGACAAAATCTTTTTTCTGGGGGAAGACATCGGAATTTACGGTGGGGCCTTCGGTGTGTCGGCCGGCATGTTTGCTGAATTTGGCCCGGACCGGGTGCGGGACACCCCTATTTCGGAAACGGCCATAATTGGGGCGGCTGTTGGGGCGGCCTGTACCGGTATGCGGCCGATTGCCGAATTGATGTTCAGCGATTTTTCGGCGGTGGCGATGGATCAGATCGTCAATCAGGCCGCCAAAATGCGCTATCAATTCGGTGGCCAGGCAACGGTGCCCCTGGTTATCCGCACGCCCGGCGGGTCCGGCGCCGGGGCTGCCGCCCAGCATTCCCAGAGCATCGAAGCCTGGTTTTGTCACGTCCCCGGACTGAAAGTAGTGGTTCCATCTACTCCTTACGATGCTAAAGGACTCCTGATTTCGGCAATTCGAGATGATAATCCGGTGATGTTTTTCGAACAAAAATTGTTGTACCGTCAAAAAGGTCCGGTTCCGGAGGAATCCTACACCGTGCCATTAGGGCTGGCCGAGGTCAAAAGGACCGGAAAGGATCTGACCCTGATAACATACGGAAGAATGTTGCCTCTCTGTCTGGCGGTAGCGGACAAGCTGGCGGAAGAAGGAATTGATATCGAGATTGTTGATCCGCGGACCCTGCTGCCCCTGGACAAAGAGAGCTTGATTGCATCCGTTAAAAAAACCGGCAAAGCGCTGATCGTCCATGAAGCCGTACAAACCGGTGGTGTCGGAGGAGAAATCTCAGCCGTCATCGCCGACAGCGAAGCGTTTTTCTACCTCGATGCCCCCATCAAACGTGTCGGTGGGCTGGATGTACCCATACCATACTGTCTTGAACTGGAGCGGGAAGTTGTTCCCACAGCCGCTAGCATCACGCGGGCTGTTTATCAATTGATGCAATAAGGGAGGTACAATGGCGACACGTGTATTTATGCCCAAAGCCGGAATGGACATGGAAGCAGGCACGATCGTCCAATGGCTTAAAAAAGAGGGGGATACCGTCATAGCAGGCGAGTCGCTTTTGGAGATAGAAACCGATAAGGTTAACCTGGAAGTCGAAGCGCCGGCCACCGGGGCGTTGCTCAAAATTACCTGCCGGGAGGGCGAAACTGTGCCCGTAACGGAGACCATCGCCTGGATTGGTGAAGCGGGTGAAATAGTCGAAGATGAAGCAGCGGCAGACGGCAGAAACGCTGCTATGGCTGAAAGCCTGACGCCGGAGACGGAGGTTGCCCAAGCGCCGACGCCTGCTGCGCCCGGTTTACTGCCTATACGTGATCAGGTTGCCGCGACGCCTCGGGCCCGCAGGCTTGCACTGAAAAAGGGTATCGACCTGAAAACGGTAACTCCCAGCGGCAGTTGCGGGGAGGTGAAAGCACGCGATATTACAGCGGTCAACGCCGTCAACGCCACTCCGCTTGCGCGTAAGATGGCCCAGGATTTAAACCTCGACCTCGCGACCATCGACGGCAGCGGGTTTGGTCAAAAGATAAAAGAAGCCGATGTTCTCGCTGCATGCACAGCTGCCGTCGCAGAAAAACCGCCGCAACAGGTGACTGCGGAAGGCATCCGAAAACCGATGAGCCCTATGCGCAGGACAATTGCTAAAAGAATGCTGCAAAGCCATCTGTGCGCCCCCCCGGTAACTCAGCTTGCCAAAGCCGATGTTACCGAACTGCTCGAGGTTCGTAAAAAATTAAACGAGACGCTGAATGTCAAAATCTCCTTGAACGATATCCTGCTCAAGGTGACGGCAATTGCGCTCAAAGCTCACCCGGCCATAAATGTCAGTCTCGACGGCGACCATATCATTCACCATCAGGTTGTTAATTTAGGAATGGCGGTCGCGCTTAAAGACGGATTGATTGTCCCAGTCATCCGTAACGCCGATCAACTGTCGCTGCCGGAAATCTCGACAGTTGCCCGGAGCCTTGCGGAAAAAGCGCGCAATGGCAAATTGATGCCGGATGATTTTGCCGGTGGCACGTTTACAGTCAGCAACATGGGCCAATTCGGCATTTATTCGTTTACACCGATTATTAACCAGCCGGAAAGTGCCATTCTGGGTGTATGCGCGATCGAGGATCAGTTGACCCTAAAGGGCGCGGATGTAGTTGTTCGTAAAATTATGGGACTCAGTCTGACCTTTGACCACCGGGTCATTGATGGGGCGCAAAGTGCCGTTTTTCAAAGCGAGATAAAAGATATGCTTGAGAATCCTTATTCTCTGGTGGACTATAAAAATTGATTGCCAATAGGGCCCTTCGGGCATTTTTTCTGACAACATGTTGTAAGATACTGAAGGTGTCAGTGTCCAGCGCCGCCGCCAGCCAAAAAAACTGCCGGTCAAATCGAAAAAGAAACTGATGAACATCGAACACTGAACATCGAACATCGAATAATGTATTCTGTCAACTTAAATAAAAGACTGCGCAACGAGGACTGAGTTTAAGAGAGATCGGGCGATGGAAACAGCGACACGCTCAGCCCTCAGTCCTCAGCACTCATCACTTTTTCCATTAGACCGAGCGAAGCGACTCCATCCATCGAAATTCTGCGGTTCGCTGTTTAACCCATGCCGATATTGGAGATATAAACTGTGAAAAATGAATTTGATTTGATCATATTAGGTGGCGGCCCCGGCGGATACGTAGCCGCTATTCGGGGTGCCCAGAGTGGGTTGAAAGTTGCCATTGTAGAAAAATCCCGTCTGGGAGGCGTATGTCTCAACTGGGGATGTGTTCCGACCAAAGCTTTACTGAAAAACGCCGAGTACATGCATTTTTTGAAAGAGGCCGATCAGTGGGGGTTTTATTTTGATAATCTGAAAATAAATTTCGCTGAGATTATCAAGCGCAGCCGCAAAGTGGCTGATATCAGTACCAGAGGCGTCAATTACCTGATGAAGAAAAACGGCATCGCCGTCATTCAAGGCCGGGGAAAGCTGAAAGACAAGTCAACGGTCATGGTCGTTGACGATGGCGGCAATCAAATCCAAATCCTGACGGCCGCACATATCATCATCGCTACCGGGGGGCGTCCACGCAGGCTGCCCGGGATCAAAGCTGACGGCAAGAAGATCCTCAATAGTTCGGACGCTTTGATGTTGAAGAAAATTCCGAAGTCCATGATCATCGTCGGAGCCGGAGCCATCGGAATCGAATTTGCATACTTTTATCACACATTCGGAACAAAAATCAGCCTGGTGGAAATGATGCCGGCGATATTGCCGGGTGAAGATGAGGCCATATGCCACACACTAAACCGCACCTATAAAAAGATCGGTATGGAGATCCTGACGGATACAAAAGTAGACTCGATCCGGGCCTTAAAAAATGAAGTCAAGCTGTCCGTAACCACCGATAAAGGCAGCCGAAGCCTCAAGGCGGCAACCTGTCTTGTCGCCGTAGGCGTGCAGGGCAATATCGAGGATATCGGACTGGAGGAGATCGGAATCAAAACCAAGGCCAACGCGATCGTGGTGGATAATTTCATGCGTACCAATGTTGCCGGCGTATATGCCGTCGGGGACGTTGCCGGCGAACCCCGGCTGGCCCATATCGCTTCCCATGAGGGAATTGTATGCGTAGACCAAATTGCCGGCAAAGCAACCCCCGCAATGGATTATTCAAGTTATCCGAGGTGTATATACTGTCAGCCGCAGGTGGCCGGCATCGGGCTGACGGAAAGGCAAGCCTGCGAGGAAGGCTATGATGTCAGGGTGGGTAAATTTCCGTTTAGCGCCAACGGCAAAGCGCGAGCCATCGGCCAAAAAAACGGGTTCGTTAAAGTCATATTTGCGGCACCCTATGGCAAAATCCTTGGAGCACATATATTGGGACCGGAAGCAACTGAGTTGATCGCGGAACTGAGTATCGCCAAAAATCTCGAGTCTACCCATGAGGAAATCTATCATTCCATCCATGCGCATCCAACTCTTTCCGAAGCGGTTATGGAAGCCGCGTTGAGCGCCTTCGGCAAATCGATTCACATTTGATTGAAATTTTTTCAAAAAAAAGTTTGACAATAGGTTGAGCTTAACTTAACCAGACTATCGGGTTGACTAAGGAAGGCACATGATGTAGTGTATCCCCTCCGTGG
>CAYWSS010000225.1:0-8424 GCA_964460505.1 uncultured Caldilineaceae bacterium
GTCAAACCAGCAATTTTAGTGCAAAAAAGCTACATTCCTGTATAAAAAACAAGCTGATTGCCCTTTATTATCCTGTGCGGAGATCTTATCTTTACGCCGGCCATCCGATACTTTTTATTGTGAGTTTCGATATTTTGTGGTATACTCTTAAAGAATACTTGAGGTTGGGCATCCTCTTGCCGTATACTTATCTGTCAGGAGGCAATAATGCACAAATATCCTGTTGAAGAAAACGCCCTCTCACCAGAAAACACCGTATTTGACGAATTATGTCAAAGAATAAGATCTACGCCGCCCTGCCAGGGCGTTAGCCAGTTGGATGTGGTTAATTTACCGGTTCCGTTAGTCTCTGTGTTTAGAAAAGCTATTCGTTCAGGTTCAATATCGCAGGCTGATTTTGCAATCAGCCTGGCTTTTACTCAACAACAAGCCGCTTTTCTGGCTAACCTGCTTATGGAAAAAGGGTATCTGTCTGTGAGTAAAGGGGAAATCGGGAGTGAAACCGTGTACAAAGTTCGCTTTGTCCGTAAACGCAAACGCAGAGTTCCCTCTGATGTCTGGAGCAAGCTTGATTTGTTGGAAAATAGTACAATCGAGGTCTCCCCCGACCGTACTACGGAAAGTTTCCCCTCAGCCCCCCACTAAATTGTGATTATTTTAACGGAATAACAGCGTTTCTGGGCGCGGTTGTAAGTACCTCAACGCCTTCATTATTTACGAGCACAACGTCCTCAAGCCGAACGCCTCCCCAACCGGAAATGTAAATCCCCGGCTCAACGGTCATAACCGCCCCGGCAGGCACATTGCCGGAATAGGTAAAGCTGTAATTTGGAATTTCGTGTACGGCCAGACCCAAACTATGTCCCAAACCGTGGCCAAAATAAGCGCCGTAGCCGGCCTCTTTTATCACATCACGGGCCAACTGATCAACATCTTTGCCGGCCATCCCAGCTTTTGCCCCCTCAATAACGGCTGTTTGAGCTTGCAGAACTGTGTTCCAGACTTTCAGGTACTGATCATCAGCCGGTTCCCCCAAACACACTGTGCGGGTAATATCAGAGCAGTATCCATCAACAACGCAGCCAAAATCCATGGTAATTGGCTCACCGGCCTGCACAACCCGATCGGTTACGCCGGCGTGAGGTTTAGCGGCGGTGGGGCCGGATGCCAAAATAGTATCAAACGAGAGCGCCTTGGCCCCCCGGGTGCGCATAAAGCTTTCCAACTCCCAGGCAATCTGGGCCTCCGTCATTCCCGGCTGCATCCAAGCGGTAATATAAACCGCTGCCTCATCGGCCAGCGCAATAGCTTTTTTGAGCCTGGTTAACTCGATGTCGTCTTTTTGCATGCGCAGTTCTTCCACAAACCGCTCTGTATGCGCCAAAACCAACCGGCCTTGCAAGGCGCGTTCCCACCGGTGCAGGTTGGTGACTGTCAGATGGCTTGCTTCAAAGCCCACGCGGCAGCCCCCCAACCCAAATTGGCGCAGCAGTTCCAGCATCCCCCCGGTAAAATTGTACCCAACCTCCAACAATTCCCAATCCGGGCACTGCTGCCGAACCTGCTCGTAATAGCGAGAGTCGGTGGCCAGGGCCTGCCCATCCTGAGAAATGATCAACACCCCGTTACTACCGGTAAAGCCGGACAGATAGCGACGGTTTTCCGGCTGGGTAACTAAAAATCCATCCAGTTTTGCTTCGGTCATCAATTTACGCATTCTTTCTAAACGCATTTCTATTCTCCTGAAAATAAAGGGGGTAGGGGTTGGGAATCAGGAGTTAGGGAAAAGGCTAACCCCTAACTCCTGACTCGCTAACCCCTGCTTCTCTGAAAATTAAAAAGGCAAGAGCGGTATTCTCTTGCCTTTAATTCATCAAGTTGCTGTTTCAGACGGCTGCCATTTCAGGTTGGGTTGACTTATCTTCCGCATCTGCATCCGGCAAACTGTTCAGTTCGGCCAATTCTTCGCACTGCAAACATTGAGCCAACCGCCGATTTTTTTGGACCAGCAATCCCTTGCAATTGGGACACGGGGCAGGCAGCGGTCGTTTCCAACTGCTCCACTTACACTCGGGGTAGTTGGTGCAGCCAAAGAATACACGCCCCTTCTTTGAGCGTCGCTCAACAAGCTCCCCGCCGCAGCCGGTTGGACAATTGATGCCCAGTTTTACCAGGTGTGGTTTGGAGTTGCGACACTCCGGGAAATTGGAGCAGGCTTCAAATTTTCCGTACCGGCCAAATTTAATGACCATCGGATGCCCACACTTATCGCACATTTCGCCGGTGGGTTGGTCGGCAATGCTCACCTCCGGCATGTTGGCTTCGGCGTGCGTCATGTCTTTTGAGAAGGGGGAGTAAAATTCGTTCAACACATGCACCCACTCCTCATCCCCGGTGGCAATTCGGTCCAGATCGTTTTCCAGTTGCGCTGTAAACTGCACGTTAAAAATATCCGGAAAATATTCTACCAGCAGATCATTGATAATTTCGCCCAGTTCTGTGGGGTAGAGTCGCTTTTTAAACTTTTCAACATAACCCCGCGCCTGAATGGTCGAGATGGTAGGCGCATAGGTACTGGGCCGGCCGATACCGTACTCTTCCAGTGTTTTCACTAAACTGGCCTCGGTGTAGCGGGGCGGCGGCTGGGTAAAATGTTGATTCGGCGCCAATTTTAGCAGATCAACCTGATCCCCCTCGCTTAAGGCAGGCAAAAGCACGCCTTCGCTCTGGTCGGGGGTTGTATCTTCATCGCGGGTTTCTTCGTAAACGGACAAAAATCCTTTAAAGCGTATGCGTGATCCGTTGGCTCTCAACCGGTAGGGCCATGGTTCGCTTTTAAGTGGCGCAACATCCGGGGTGGCTCCCACCACCACGGTCATCGTGTCGTACAGGGCGTGGGCCATCTGGCTGGACACAAATCGTTGCCAGATTAAGTTGTACAGCCGCATTTGATCTCTGCTAAGATGTTTTTTGATTTGGGCCGGTTCCCGCCACACGCTGGTAGGTCTAATCGCCTCATGTGCCTCCTGGGCGTTTTTGTTTTTGGATTTATAAACCGGTGATGATTCCGGCATCATTTCCGAACCGTACCGTTCTTTTATAAAACCGCGCGCTTCATGTTGCGCCTGTTTGGAAACCGTGGGGCTGTCAGTTCTCATGTAGGTGATCAAACCAACCGTGCCATCAGGCCCTAATTCAATGCCTTCGTAAAGTTGTTGGGCAATGCTCATTGTTTTTCGAGTGCCAAAGCCCAACCGGCGCGAGGCTTCCTGCTGAAGGGTGCTGGTGGTAAACGGTGCCGCCGGTTTTCTACGCCGTTCCTTCTGCTTCACTTCAATTACGGTGTAGCCGGATTTTTCGAGCGCACCAACCGCTATCCGGACATCAACCTGATTTTTCAGATCGATTTTTTGCCCGTTAATGCGGGTCAGTTTGGCTCTAAACTGCTCCGCCAATTCCCCTGGCCGGGATAAATCTGCTTCAACGGACCAGTACTCCGCCGAGTTGAAATCATTGATCTCCTGCTCGCGCTCCACCACCAGGCGTTGAGCCACACTCTGCACCCGGCCGGCGCTGGTTCTACTGCGCACTTTGCGCCAGAGTAAGGGGCTAATCTGGTACCCTACCAGCCGATCCAGAATGCGGCGGGCTTGCTGAGCATTGATGCGTTTCATATCCAGTTGCTTCGGGTCGGCAAACGCATGGGCAATGGCATCTTTGGTAATTTCATGGAACACCACCCGCCGGATTCGGTCGTTGTCCATTTCAGCAGCCTCGGTTAAGTGCCAGGCAATGGCTTCGCCTTCGCGGTCGGGGTCAGTGGCCAGATATATTTCTTTGGCCCCGGCTGCCAGTTTCTTTAGCTCCTTCACCACCGGGCGTTTTTCGTTGGGAACGCGATATTTGGGCGTAAAGTCGTTTTCCACATCCACCGACAGTTGAGAACGCAGCAGATCGCGCACGTGCCCTACCGAGGCCTTAACTGTGTACCCTCGCCCCAGGAATTTTCCAATGGTTTTGGCCTTGGCCGGCGATTCAACAATAACCAGCTTGCCCAATTTTCTAACCTTGCCATTTCTGGATGTCTTTTTTGAAGCTTTCTTATTACGCTTTAGCGTGGCCGGGTCTGGAGGAGGCACGTTTTCATGGGCAGCAGTTCGCCCCATTTTAAACATTTTGGTGCCACACACACCACACATTCCCCGCGTACCGGGAGTGCCCGTGGCCGTATACACGGCCTCAGGCCGGTTCATTTCTCGTTTTTCTTTACATTTTACGCAATATGCTGTTATGGGTTCCGTACTCATATTTTTCTCCAATTAGAGGTTAGCCAGGTAATCCGGCAATAAAATTACCCAATGATAGCTGTCCAAAAAAGTTTTTTCCCATACAACATCGTATTGCGTATTACACTCTTCCTTACGAAATACAAAATACGTGAATCGTCGAGCTAAAACTTTTCTGGAGTAGTATACAGTAATTTCGGGCATTTTTTATCTGCTGCCGGTTACTTGTCTACAACAGGTCTGTTTGCTTATTCTCCGTAAGCCAGTTAACAACCTTTTTTACATCCTGAGCCTTATCCTTGGCACAAACCAGCAGCGCGTCGTCAGTATCAACAATTACAATGTCTTCAAGGCCAATGGCCGCTACTAGTCGATCATTGCTTTGAATAAAACTGCCTTTTGTGTCAAACACCAGAGATTTTTCACCCAGAATTACATTTTCATTTTCGTCTTCTTGCCCTACCTCATGGGCGGCCAGCCAACTGCCAACATCGTTCCAGCCAACATCTACCGGAATCATAGCCACCTTTTCGGCCCGTTCCATAATACCCACGTCGATGCTGACAGGATTGATGGTGCGCCATACATCATCAACCGCTTCACCGGCATCAAGGGCGCGCTTCATCTGCTCCAGTTTTTCGTAAAATTCAGGCAGATGATTACGGTAGGCCTCCATTAAGCTTGAAAGCTGCCAAATAAAAATACCGCTATTCCAGTAATACGCGCCACTGGCCAAAAACCTTTGGGCTGTGGGTAAATCCGGCTTCTCTAAGAATTGATTTACGCGGTAGGCGGTGTGCCCGTTAAACTCGCCCATCCCGGCACCGCGCTCAATGTAGCCGTAACCGGTTTCCGGTTTATCGGGCGTGATGCCCAGCGTAACCAGATACCCTTGCCGCGCTACCTCTTCGGCAGCCAGCAGCGCCTGCCGAAAGCCTTCTTCATCGCCAATAAAGTGATCTGCGTGCAACGAAGCCATAACCTCGGTGGGGTCCAGTTGCTGCATGTGCAGGGCAGCCAGGCCAATACACGGGGCGGTATTTTTGGCGCTGGGTTCCTGAACGATATTTTGCGGAGGAACATCCGGGAGTTGATTACAGATAATAGCCCCGTATTCTTGATTGGTTGCAAAAAAAGTATGTTCGGCCGGTACAATTGAAGAGATGCGGTTGACGGTGGCCTGCACCATCGTCAGTTTGCCGGTAAGCGCCTGTAACTGTTTGGGCAAGCTCTTTCGGCTGCGAGGCCATAAACGGGTACCGGTCCCTCCGGCCAGAATCAATGCATACATTTAACTAATCCTCTGTTTTATATTGAGTCGTTGTCTCACGCGCAACAATATAGTTCATTGCACCCACTTGCCGAACCATTCCTTTCAATTCCATCATGGTCAAAACGGCGGCAATTTCGGATGCGGGCAAATCAGTCACTTGCCCCAGGTCATCAACGTGTATCGGGTCCGAAGCAAGATGCTCTAACAAAAGCGCTTCGGTCGGGTTATCGGGGATAATCTCCCGGGCTTGCGTCTGCTGCGCAAGCATTGTTAAATTTAATTCTTCCAGAATGTCATTGACGCTTGTCACCAGCTTGGCCCCATTCTGGATAAGATAATTAGGCCCGGCGCCGGATTTTCGTAAAATGCTGCCGGGCACGGCCAATACTTCGCGGCCTTGTTCCAGCGCAAAATCAGTGGTAATGCGAGCGCCGCTTTTCATTCCGCCTTCTACAAACAGCACGCCCAAACTCAAGGCACTGATAATCCTGTTTCTGCGCGGAAAGTTGCCGGCCTCCGGCCGTGTTCCCAATGGGTACTCCGAAACCAGCGCGCCATTTTCTGCAATGGCCTGGCTTAGTTTTCTGTTATCTGCCGGATAAGCAACATCCACGCCGCTGCCCAGCACTGCAATTGTGCGCCCACCTGTCAAATTCAACGCGGTTTGGTGAGCAATGGTGTCGATACCGTATGCCAGGCCGCTGATTATGGTTACACCGTTTTCAACCAACCCACTGACGAGCATGCGGGCACATTCCTTACCGTAGGTTGTGGCCCGGCGAGTGCCCACCACGGCCAGCGCCCATTGATCCTGCGGCGTAAATTGTCCGCGCACGTACAAGGTTGCCGGCGGGTCGATAATGTTTCTTAACATTTCCGGATAATCCGGGTCGTCCCAGGTAAAAACAGAGACGTTGAGTTTTTCAAGCTTGTTCAGTTCAGCATCCAGGTCCAGGGTGGACCGGACCTTAGCCAAACTTTCAACCGAGCGCTTATCCAGACCGATGGCCCGTAACTCGCCGGGGTTGGCCTGCCAGGCGGTTTTTACATCGCCGTAATAATCCAGCAGATTGCGCAACCGAACCGGCCCTATGCCGGGCACTTTACTGAAACCAATCCAATAGCGCAGGTATTCTTTGGTCACGGGTCCTCGCGAATAACTACCGGCATTTCAAAAACAAGTTGCCTTTGAAATAACTCAAAGGCAACCCTCAATTCATAAACTAATCTCAATAATAAATTAACCGCTAACGGTGAATTAGCATACCACGAGGGCAAGTCTGTTGTCAAGCATAAAAAAGAACGCCCGTGAGGCGTTCGGATGGGTTAACACTATACTGAATGTGAGAATGATGTCAAATCAGACCATCAATAAGCTCTACAGTAACCAGACCTCTTTCAAGGTCAACACCTTTGACAACATCAGGGATAGCCGGTAACAAAACATCTTCCCGGCTGTTGTTGCGGACTACATACACGTCGTTAGCGCCTGTTTCGATGATGTCGGCAATAGCGCCCAGCTTTTCTCCGGAAACGGTAACTACCTGTAATCCTATTAGTTGGTACAGGTAATAACTTCCTTCCGGCAGAATTTGGGCATCTTCAACGGGAATTTGAACCATTTGTCCCGTTAATTGTTCTGCCTCAACCCTGTCTGTTACACCAGACAGGGTTAGCAGTACATTTTTTTTGTGCCAACGACATTTCTCAAGGCGATAGGCATCTGCATCAAACTCATTCCCAATGTATACCCATTCTGTGGTATCAAATCTTTCGGGAAAGTCGGTTAAGACAGCAACCGATACCTCGCCTTGTATGCCATGCGCCCGGACAATCCGCCCAATGGCTAAATAACGAAGTTCAGGCTCTTGATGCAAGCCTGAACCTGTATCAGGTGTTCTCACTGCTTTACTTTTCGAGCCAACCGGCCCGGTCGCCTATACAATTTCCAGGGTAACGCGTTTACCTTCTTTTACAGCGGCTACGCGTAATAGGGTACGCATAGCATTTGCTACACGTCCTTGCTTACCAATTACTCGTCCCATATCATCGGGCGTTACGCTAAGCTCAAATATGGTGGCGCTGGAGCCCTCAATCTCACGAACGATTACGGAGTCCGGGTCGTTAACAACGGCTTTGGCCATATACTCAACAAGTGCTTTCATAGAAGACATGTCTGGGGACCTCCTTTTAATATGTAGAAATTGAATTAGAGACCGGGATTATCTAATAAACGGCGCAGAAACCTTGATGGATTCTACCGTAAGTAACGTCTATTCTGCTTCCTCAGAAGCATCAGAAGCGGCGGGAACCCCGGCATTTGTGGCAGCTTCTGCCAAAAGCTCATCCAGCTCTGCCCCTTCTTTAAGGCGGGTAAATCTATCAAGCGTACCCATATTCCTGAGCAACTTATTTACTGTATCGGTAGGTTGCGCCCCTACAGATAACCAATGCAACACGCGGTCTTCCTGCACGCTAAATGTAACCGGATCGGTTCTGGGATTGTAATGGCCAAGAATCTCAATAAAGCGACCATCGCGTGGCGAGCGAGAGTCGGTGACAACTACTCGATAATGTGGCTTTTTCTTGGCACCGGTTCGGCGTAATCGAATTTTAACCATAAGATACTTTCACTTCCTTATCATTTCTAAATTATAACACATTATTAATATTTTGCACACGATATTATGCAAAACTATCTACAAAAAGCAGCTTTAACGAAATCCCCCAAACATATTCATCAAGTTTTTTTGGTGGCGGGGGTTTTTGAGCTTTTTCATCATTTTACGCATTTGCCTGAACTGCGAAAGCAACTGGTTTATATTTTGAACTGATGTTCCACTTCCGCGGGCAATCCGCTTTTTG
>CAYWSS010000226.1:0-8397 GCA_964460505.1 uncultured Caldilineaceae bacterium
CTCCCCGGCGAGCCGGAAGCACGCGAGTCGCTCGAGGGCCGGCTGGGTATCGCCCTTGACGAGCTTGACAACGGTCTGCGCAAACTGTGGATCCACGGCGGGGCGACGATCGATACGAGCGAGCGTGTCACGCGCGGCCACGCCGGATGGCGCCGGGCGTACGAGGCCCAGCGGCGGCACAAGCTGGAGCAGCTCGCCCTGGTGCGGCTTGCCTGGCAGCCGGGACAAACCCATCACCTGCTGGAAAGTGTCACTTTGTCGGTAGATGGCGTGCCTTCGCTGTACCAACTGGTGCAGCGGCAACCGTTGGCCGAGCAGCGCCAACGGCTGCGAGACCTGTTGCTGGCCAACCGTTTTCAACTGAGCGGCTGGCGGCAGCGGGCGCTAGAGCATTGTCTCACCCAGTTGAAGGCGCGTAAATCCCCGGCCCCGTTCAGCCTGACCGATGAAGCGTGGAATCATGATTTGCTGACCGCCCTCATTGCCCTGCCCGATGAAAGCGCCCCCGACGAGCTTCCCACCCGGGTTTTCAGTGTGCGGGTATTTAACGACAGCAAGCAGTTTGAGCCGCTTAAGGATTCTGTGGCCCGGCTGGCCCGTAAACATCGGCCCGCCTGGCGCGACCTCTCTTTGCCGGAAACATTGCGCGAGTTGGGTTTGGTGGCTAACCCCAGCCACATTTACCTTTTTGGCCCGTGGCAGTTGGTGGATGATCAGGGGCAAGTGATGTTGCTGGATGGCTTTTATCCGTCGGTAGGTGTGCCGGCGGCTCTGGTTGTCCGGCTGCAAGAGGTGCGGGTGGCGGCAGCACGTGTAGTTTGCGTAGAAAACCTGGCCTCGTTTTACGAGTTGATCCGGCATGAAGGGGAGGGGTTGGCGGCGCTGTGTCTGTGGGGCAACCCGTCGCCGGCCATTCGCCATTTACTGCGCTGTCTGGCCGGGGATCTTGCCCCCGATACGCCGCTGCATCTGTGGGCAGACATCGACTACGGCGGGTTGAATATTCTGGCCCAACTGCGGCGGCTGGTTTCGCCCCGCTTCATTCCTCATCAAATGGATGTGGCTACGCTGGATAAATTTTCTCGCTGGGGGCATCCGCTCACCCATAGCGATGAGCGCAATCTCACCCGCCTGCGCCGGCATCCGCTGCTGGAAGACATGGCCCCGCTGATTGATTACATGCTGCGGCAAGGCATTAAGCTGGAGCAGGAGGCTGTTGTATTTGAAGCAGGCGTAGTGATGCGTGATGCGTGATGCGTTTCACGCAAATTGGTGGCCAAAAGAGGAATTTGTAAAGCTAATTCTGCAGGCAAATGAACCCTGCCCATTTGTTCATCACCTCAATCAAATGAGACCTGAGAGGGTCCCGTAATTTCCCCAACACCCAACCGGAGATTTTACCCTGTGCGCAATCCGCATTATAATGTCTGTTTTTACTTTAAAGAGCAACTGTAAAGGCATCCTACCGTGAGTACCACTAACCTAACTGATGTTGAAAAAATCCGCAAGCTGCCCTGGCTGATCGCAGGTGATTCCCTCAATATGGGTTTTATTTTGTTGACCTTTTCCGGTCCCGTATTTTTGCTGTTCCTGAACGAGTTAGGGCTGGACGAAGCTCAAATTGGCGTGATGCTGGCCATCGTGCCATTTTTAGGGATCATTTCTCCGTTTGTGGCCCCCATTGTTACCCGTTTCGGTTACAAACGGGTTTTTGTGACGTTTCGCAGCACGCGTCCCCTGGTTATTGCCCTGTTGCTGTTGACCCCGTGGATTCACAGCAATTATGGTGAGCAAGCAACATTTATCTGGGTGGCCGTCATCATTGGCTGGTTTGCCATGTGGCGCGCTATTGGCGAAACCGGCGGCCTGCCCTGGCGCAAAGAAATCGTGCCCGATTCGATTCGCAGCAAGTTTGGGGCTGTTAACAGCATGGTTTTTACGGTGGTCAGCATCCTGGTTACGGTGCTGGCCAGCTACGTTATTGAAAGCATAGGCCAGGGCTTGATCCGGTTTACGCTTCTCATTGCCGTGGGGGTTATCCTGGGGTTAATTTCGGCGTGGTCGTTCAGTCACGTCCCGGCTGAAACAACGGTTCAACGCCGCAAAGAAAAGTCCAACTTTCACGGTATGCGACGGGCCTTGCGTGACCGGGAGTTCCTGTTTTATCTGGCCGGTTTTGGGCTGGTGGGGATTGGTGGTATCTCGGTTATTGCCTTTATTCCGCTTTACATGAAAGAAGAGATTGGCCTCAGTGAAGGGGCGGTAGTTTTGTTAAGTGTGGGCACCTACGCCGGGGCGCTGCTTACCTCGTTTCTGTGGGGCTGGACGGCCGACCGCTATGGCAGCAAACCCATTATGCAGACCAGTGTGTCCTTGATGTTGCTGCTGCCCATCGCCTGGTTTCTGACCCCTCAAGACAGCTTTTGGAGCTTCCCCATTGCCATAACCATTGCGTTTTTCGCCGGTGTGACCACGCTGGCCTGGCAAATTGGCTGGACCCGTTATCTGTATGTCAACGCCACGCCGGAAGATAACAGAGCGCCGTACATGGCCCTCTTTTTTGCCTGGTGGGGCATCTCCAGCGGCATGGGGCCACTGCTGGCCGGCCAATTGCTTGAACTCCTGAAAACACTCAACACCGACTGGCTAATCTTTAACATTAATCCTTACACGCCTCTGTTTGGCTTCAGCGTTATTTTTGTTGCCGGCGGATTTGCCACTATCTCTCAACTACGGCCCGATGATGCCACCTCCTTCACCCGCTTTACCGGCATGTTTTTGCGCGGGAACATGGTCCGCGCCTTGGAGTCGCTGATTCAATACAACTTTGCCGGGGATGAGACCAGACGCATAGAAACCACCGAGCGCATGGGCGATGCCCGCAGCCCCCTCAGTAACAATGAACTCATCGAAGCCCTCAGTGACCCCAGTTTTAACGTGCGTTACCAGGCCATCAACTCTATTGGCCGGATGAACCCGGACCCCGAACTGGTGGACGCCTTACTGTCCACGCTTGAGGAGGAGCCTTCTGAGTTGAGCTTTGTGGTGACTCGCTCGCTGGGGCGGCTGGGCGACAAACGCGCCGTTAAACCGTTGCGCAAAACTCTGTTTTCCGGCTACCACCTGCTGGAAGCCAATGCAGCCCGCGCCCTGGCCATGCTGGGCGACACCAACAGTATCCCCCACTTGCTGGAGAAACTTCGCAGCGAGCCAAGCCTCACTTTGCGCGTTGCCTATGCCACCGGGTTGGGCAAGTTAGGCGCGCGCGAAACTATTGGCGAATTGTTTAGCCTGTTGCGCCAAACCGAGGCCGAAATCCTGCGGGGCGAAATCGGCCTGGCCCTGGCTCGCCTGGCCGGTGACGAACGCTATTACATGCAGCAGTGGCGTTCGCTGCGCTCTAATCCCAACACGGCCACAGCCCAAGCCATTCTGGCCCTGCAAAAACTGGCCAAACAGCCGGAACAAAGAATTTTTATTGGGCAAACCGAAACCTGCGCCGGACAGTTTGCTCAGGATGATTCGTCTCAGGGTACGGCCACGCTGCTGGAAATTCTAAACCAATTTCCCCCCGACAATCTTGGCAAGCCCCTGAACTGCATTTTAAATGGATGCGCCGGCGGGTTGGCCCAGTTTGGCGATGCCCGCATCGAATATATTCTGCTCTCGCTTCACACGCTGAATATCGCCCTGCGGCAAAACATAGAAGCAGGGATTAGGGGTTAGCCTTTTCCTGGCCCCTGATTCCCAAGCCCTAATCCCCGTTTTTTTCCTTTTGGCTCCTGATCTTAACCTTTCAGCGAGCCGGCCATCAACCCCCGTAAGAAGTAGCGTCCCAGAATGATGTAAACCAACAGGGTGGGCAGGGCGGTCAGGAAGGCGGCGGCCATCTGCACGTTCCATTCCACGGTGTAACTGCCGGCAACGTTGTTGAGCGCCACGGTCATAGGCTGGTATTCATTTTGCACAATGGTCACGGCAAAAATGAAATCATTCCAGATATTGGTAAACTGCCAGATCAAAACTACCACAAAAGCCGGGGGCGACAGCGGCAGAATGATGTAGCGGTAAATAGTGAAGATGTTGCCCCCATCTATCCGTGAGGCTTCGAGCATCTCGTTGGGAATGGTGGCGTAGTAGTTGCGGAAAATAAGCGCGGCGATGGGGATACTATACACGATGTGGACCAGCATCAAACCCCACAAACTGGCATAAAGCCCCATGGCTTGCAAGGTCAGCGTCAGCGGGATCAGGATGGCCTGATACGGAATAAACATGCCAAACAGCACAAAGGGAAAGATTATGTCGGCATATCTGAACTTCCACTTTGATAAGATGTAGCCGTTGAGCGACCCCAAGATGGTGGAGAGAATGGTGGCCGGAATGGTCATGATCACGCTGTTTGTAAAGGCCTGGCCCATACCAATGACGGCTTCGCTGCCAAACCAGGCTTCGTAAAAACTGTCAAAGCAAAACAACATGGGGTTGGTACAGTTATTCAGAAACAGCACCGGTGGAGCATCCCACATGGTGTACAGGTCGATATCTGTATATTGTTTAAAGCTGGTAATGAGGATGAGATAAACGGGCAGGATATAGAAAAACGCAAACATGATCAACACTGCATAGATGAGCACGCGGGTAAGGCTAAAGCGGGAGCGTGACCGGGATTGGGTTGACATTATCGTTCCTCCTGTTGGCGCAGGCTGAAGGTGATATAGGGGATAATCAATATGGAGACCAGGATAAGCAGCACCGTGCCAATGGCGGCCCCCTGGGCAAAGCGGGCTTGACCGTAGGTGGTATCCCACATATTCAAGGCGGGCACGTCTTTAACAAATCCCTGGCCTTCGCCGCCCATAGCTACCACCAGATCATAAATTTTCAGGGAGATGTGCGCCAGAATAATAATGACACTCAGCGTAACGGGGCGCAAAAGGGGTAAGATAATATAACGGTATATTTCCCATTCATTGGCGCCGTCTACCCGGGCTGCTTCTCGTAAATCTTCCGGAATGCCCCGCAACCCGGCCAGATAAAGGGCCATAGTATAGCCGGACAACTGCCACATAGCCGCAATGGTCAGCGTAAGCACCCCCAGCGAAACCCCAAAACTGGGCGAGGCAAACCAACCCATTCCCAAATTATGCAATAATTGACCAATTGCGGAATCAGCCGGAATATGGTAAATGACGTCGCTGGCCCAATTAGGTTTAAACCAGCCAAATCCAAAATTTTCAAACAACAGGTTGATGCCGGTGCTGCCAATGTTCGGGTCGCCCGGCGTAAACAGCCAGCGCCACGCCAGGCCGGTGACAATGAACGAGATGGCCATTGGAAAGAGGAATATGCTCCTGAATATACCCTCCCCGCGAATATGTCTGTCCAGCAACGCCGCCAGCGAAAAACCAAAAACTATACATGAGAGCAGAAAGAAAACGGTAAAGCCCACAACGTTGCGCATACTGGCGGCAAAACGACGGGCGTCGATGCCGGCCGCAAATTTTTCGCTGGTGCCAAACAGACGGGCGTAGGTTTCAAAGCCCCCATAGGTGTAATCGGGCAGGGCTCCCCGGGTCCAGTTTGATACCGAAACCCAGCCACTCCAGGCAATAAAGCCATACACAAAAATGGCGATGGCGATAATTGAGGGCAAAACAAACAGAAATCCTATTATTTTTTCCCAGTGTGCGTGCCAGAATTTTTTCAAGTCAGGGAAACTCCTCCAGTGTAGCCGTTGGATGTGTGTCAGACACACTGCATCCGGTAATGAATTTCATTTTGACAATTAGAGCGTGTTGACATTTTGTGTTATGTCATTCTGAGCGACCAACGGGAGTGAAGAATCTCCACATTCATCACCAAATTTGGCAACAACCCGGAGATTCCTCGTCGCTTTGCTCCTCGGAATGACAGCGTAGGGCAAAGGCAAATGCCAACAGAATCCAGTTCAAAAGGTAATTCGCAAAACGGAAAGCGCAATTTGTTTATCCAATCACGTTTCCTGTTTTACGCCCTACCGGGCGCGTCCCAAAACCTGTTGACAAGAATTGTAGGGGCGAGGTTATAACCTCGCCCCTACAAAATACTAACCAGCAGTTAAGACTTCCTGATTATTGAGGGAAACCTGCATCCTCAGCGGCCAAACCCATGGCTGCCTGGGCCGCGGCCACGTCGCGGTCAGAGGCAAATTGGGTAGCAATCTGGCCGAACTGATCTTGCCATGAGGGAATGGCGCCGGAGCCGTGGGTAACCATCGGGATGATGGCATCAACGGCAAAGTCTGCGGCAGAGCCTTCAAAATAGGCGCGGCGATCTTCGGGGAAGACGCTGTAGTCGCAGTCGGTGCGGGCGCAGATGGAGCCTTTATTCATATTGAAGTTTTCTTGCGCGTCTTTGCGGGTAAGAATTTTTACAAAGTTAGCCGCATTTTCGGGGTTGGGGGCTTGCTTGGTGATAGCAAAACCATCGGAAACCAGGAAGAATTGGCCCTGATTACCGGGCGGTGAGTTCCAGGTTACTTTGTCCAGCGCCCCTTTGGCAATGACTTCACCGTAGGCCCAGTCGCCCATAATGTTGAAGGCGGCCTGATCATTAATGACCAGATCGATACCGCCCACCCAGCCAACTGTACCGCGGTCTTCGTTGGTGCAGTCCAGCACTTTAGAGTAATTTTCCAGAGCGGTGGTTACGTCAGGATCGCTCCAGGACACGGTACCGTTCCACAGGCCTTTGTTCTTTTCTGCGCCAACGGTCCCGGACAGGACGACTTCCAGCGTATGACCCAGTTCAAACCCATCGGCAATACCCATCCCCAGCGGCACAATGCCCTGGCCTTGCAACGCTTCACAAGCGGCAAAAAATTCATCAAAGTTGGTGGGAACCTCTACACCGGCGGCTTCCAGAACTTTGGTGTTGGTCCACATGACGTTACCGCGGTGAATGTTCAGCGGCACGGTGTAGGTGTTACCCCGAATTTTCAGTAAGGATTTCAGGTCTTCGGGCATAACATCCAACACACCGGCTTCGGCCAGAATATCATCCACCGGCTGCAGGAAATCTTCGGGTGAGTACAGTTCGGCTTCCAGCCCGGCGTGCAGTTGGAAGGTGTCGTAAGGGTCACCGGCAATCAGTTTGTTCAGGTTGGCGGCTTTAAAGTTTACGCCGGCCCCACCGGCCAACCCGGCATGAATCAACTCAACATCCGGGTAGTCTGCGCGGTAGAGTTTGTACACTTCGTTGACACCGGCAAACTCGCCACCGGAGGTCCACCAGTTACCGACCAGCAACTGGCCGCCTGCGCCACTGGCAAACAGCTTGCTTACGTCACCTTCAGCCGGATCAAAGTCGGCCATAAAGGCCACCGCATCGTCCGATGCCGGGATAAGCAGTTTGGCCCCGACTTCAATTGTATCCGGGTTTTCAATTTTGGAGTAGGAATCATCTGTAGCGTTGGCTGCGTTGGTGGCGGCCATAATAGCCCAGTAGGCATTGACGTCGCCGTAGAATTTGTCGGCCAGTTTAGAGAGCCAGTCATCGGCCTGGACGGTGTAGTCCTCGCCTTGAGCATTGGGAGCCGCACCAACCAGGGAAGCTGGTACGACGCCTGCAAGTAAAGCAAACAGCATTGCAATAGTTAAGAACCTCTTCATTCTTGTTGTCCTCCACGTTGAAATAATTTTGGGTTTGCACAAGATTTGCTGCCATTACCTCTCCGGGATCGGCGATGATAATGGACAGTTTTTGGAACACTTTCTGGTATCGTGCTCCGGGGAAATTAGACAGACTATCAACCTGTCTGACAGTAATTATTTACCAGGTGAGCGTTGCTGTTTTAACCTGATATACCTGCGGCAAACACAAGGTAAACAATCACCGTCAATGGGGGGAATAAAACAATCTACTCCCTGGTTTTTCCGATAGGCATACCTCCACAGTGGATTAGTTTACCTGATAAAACAAAATAGAATGAATAAACATTTCAGCAACAAATATGGTGGTTATCCGGTGAGTGATGGCGCAAAGTTGCCGAGTTTAGAATAGCACGTTCTCAATAACTTGTGTATTGTCCAAATCCCCTAGATTTATGCCGAATTTCCCCCCTTTACAATGGGGGGATTTCCCCTAATGAGGACAATGTGGGCCAAAACGCTCGGTTAAAAGTGGAAAATAACAAGGTGAAGTGGCTATCATATTTGAACAAGAGTATACTGTTGTAGGCTAACTTTTGCAAGCTGTTATACTATTAAAATCGTATCTATTCAGCCGGGCAAGGTTATGAATGGTTCAGGCTAAGGCCTGATTTTGCCACAAGCGGTTTGCCGGCCGAGCAGATACTTAAAATCTATACTGAAAACAGAATGAGAACGGAACTTTTGAGATGTCATTCCCGCGTGC
>CAYWSS010000227.1:0-8387 GCA_964460505.1 uncultured Caldilineaceae bacterium
TGCCGGGTTATAAGCATGCACACCATCAAGCCACTTGATGCCGGCACACTGCTCACCGCCGCCCGCAATACGAGCGCGTTGATTACTGTGGAAGAACACAGCCAGTTTGGCGGCCTGGGCAGCGCCTGCGCCGAAGTTTTGCTGCAAAACAGCGTATGCGTTCCATTTAAGATTGTCGGTATTCCCGATGAAGACACCGTTACCGGCAGCCAAGCCGATATTTTTAATCACTACGGCATTTCGCCCAAAGGATTGGCCGATACAGCCAAAAACTTACTAAAAAAGTAACTATTCAGCCAGGGTATTTTTGACCGTCATTCCCGCATGTTTTTAGCGGGAATCCATTGGACGCAATTGGTGGATGCCCGATAAATACATTCGGGCATGACAGGTTGAGCAGTTACCTAAAAAAAGGATGCCGCTTTAAGACCAAGACTCAGTAGATCGAATTTTTGCTTCGAGGGGATTGGTAAATCCCCGATATGGCCCGGATTTGTCAATCCAGGCCGAGCAAATTTGGATCCACTGAGACTCTTTTGCAACTTTCGAGGGAGAACACCTTGACAACGAATCGTCAAATATTAGCCATAGACCAGGGCACCACCAATACCAAAGCCTTGCTTGTCGACACCTCCGGCACGGTGGTTGCCCGCGCCTTGCGCCCGCTTTCCGTAAGCTATCCCCAACCCGCCTGGGTTGAGCAAGACCCAATGGACCTGTGGCACAGCGTGCGGGAAACCATCACCGAATGTTTGCAAAACCAGCCAAATCTGACCGCTATTGCCGTAACCAACCAGCGCGAATCGGTTATTTTGTGGGAGCGAGAAACCGGCCGGCCGCTTGGCCCGTGTGTAATCTGGCAGTGCCAGCGCGGCGCAGAGTTTTGCAAGCAACTGGAAGCACAAGAACTTGAAATCAAGCTCCGCGCCCGCACCGGTCTCACCATCGACCCGATGTTTTCCGGGAGCAAAATGCGCTGGCTGCTGGAAAATACAGAAAACGGGCACAGCCGCGCCGCCAACGGCGAACTGTGTTTAGGCACGGTAGATAGCTGGGTCTTGTTTAACCTCACCGGCGGCAAAATCCACGCCTGCGATATGACCAACGCCTCGCGCACCCAGTTGTTTGACCTGCACAATCTGCGCTGGGATCCGGAACTGCTTGACCTGTTCGACATCCCCGCAGCGGCGTTACCGCAGGTAAAACCGTCCGGCACAATTTACGGCGAAACCGTCGCTATCGAAAACCTGCCCGCCGGAATTCCCATCGCCGGCCTCATCGGCGATTCTCACGCCGCCCTTTTTGGACACGCCGGATTTCAGCCCGGCGCAATCAAAGCCACCTACGGCACCGGCTCATCGCTGATGACGCCCACGCCAAATCCGGTCATTTCGCTGCAAGGCTTGTCGACAACCATTGCCTGGGCACAAGAACCTGGAGCCACCTACGCCCTTGAGGGCAACATTTACGCCACCGGCGCAGCGGTGCAGTGGTTGGGCCAACTGCTTGGCACAGACTCCGCCAAAACCATCGAAGACCTGGCCGCCTCCGTTGATACCGCCGACGGCGTTTATCTTGTACCTGCCTTTGTTGGTCTGGGCGCGCCCCACTGGAACGAGAGCGCCCGCGGCCTGATAACCGGCCTCACCCGAGGCTCCGGCCCGGCTCACCTGGCCCGCGCCACTATTGAATCAATCGCCTACCAAATCCGTGATGTGTTTGATGTGATGCAAGCTGAATCCGGCTCGCCGCTAAAGGTGCTGCTGGCCGATGGCGGGGCCAGCCAGAACGACCTGCTGATGCAGTTTCAGGCCGATATTATTGGTTGCCCGGTGCTGCGTAGTTCGTCGGCAGATGTGTCTGCACTGGGGGCTGCTTATCTGGCCGGGTTGGCTGTTGATATGTGGACATCTTTAGCCGAAATTGAGCAGCTCGTGCTGCCCCATGACCGGTTTGAACCGCAATTGTCAGTTTTAGAACGGGATGCCTTGTATGCGGGCTGGCAACGCGCTGTTGTTCGTGCTACCTTTGATGCGGGTGTATAATCAGCCAAGAATATTTATTCAAGGAGCCGCCTATGGCGCGGGGGGTGTGGGGGGCGTCCCTCCACCCTCTCCCTTGCCACACACCGTATGAAACCGGCGGTTTTATAGGAGATTAGCGATGGCACGAATAGATGAATTAAGGCTGATGACAAAAGTGGCCCGCATGTACCACGAGCGGGGCATAACCCAATCTGATATTGCGGCCCAGTTGGAACTTTCCCAGGCCACGGTATCAAGACTGCTGAAAAAGGCGCGGCAGGAGAAGATTATCCGCACGGTTGTAACCGTACCGTCGGGAGCCTACCCCGATTTGGAAGAGGCGCTGCAAAAAACCTACAGCCTGAAAGATGTAATTGTGGTTGATTGCGAAACCGACTCTGACACCATTGAGCGGGAACTTGGCGCGGCGGCAGCTTACTATGTGGAAACTACGCTAAAACAAGATGAGGTTATCGGCATTTCATCATGGAGCGCAACACTGTTGGCAATGGTCGACACAATGCACCCGCTGGCGAGACGAAGCGGGGCGCAGGTGGTGCAGATTTTAGGCGGTGTTGGCAACCCGTCGGCAGAAGTTCACGCGGCCCGGCTTACCACCCGGTTGGCTTCGTTGGTTTATGGCAGTGAGGTTTCGCTGCCCGCGCCGGGGATAGTTGGCTCGGCGGAAAGCTTGCGGATTATGCAGGACGACCAGTTTGTAAAAGAGGCGATGGGGCTGTTTGACAAGGTTACGCTGGCGCTGGTTGGGGTTGGCTCGGTAGCGCCATCTAAACTACTGGCCAGCAGTGGCAACGTTTTTTCCACCGACGAGATGGACATGCTGCGCGAACACGGCGCGGTAGGCGATGTTTGCCTTCGCTTTTTCAACGCGTCGGGCCAAAAGGTGGTTACCCCACTTAATGAACGGGTGATTGGCATGTCGCTGGAACAGCTAAAAAAGGTGCAGCGCTCGGTGGGCATTGCCGGCGGCAAACGAAAAGTGGCCGCCATTCACGGCGCGCTGGCCGGAGGCTGGATTAACGTTTTAATTACAGACCATTTTACCGCCGAGCGGTTGATAAGGTAATTAATTGAAAATAGTTAGGTGGTACAAGAGATAGGCCGGAAAATTCGATCAGCCCGTTGTTGGGCGCCTTGCATCTAAAGGAGTCGCGTATGGCGCGGGGGGGATGGGGGGGGTCCCTCCATTTCCTTCTCCACGCCATACGCCCGGTATGAACCCCCGGGAACAGGGTTTCATAGGAGATTGGCAAGATGATCAGTAGTATAAAAGATTGCACTTTGTTAAATAACGGACTTAAAATGCCCTGGTTGGGATTTGGCGTTTTTCAGATTAACGATGGTCAGGAAGTGGAAGACGCGGTTAAGAATGCCCTGGAAACTGACTATCGCAGTATTGATACGGCGACCGTATATGGGAATGAACGCGGCGTCGGCAAAGCGATCCGAGAGAGCGGTATCCCGCGTGAGGATATTTTTTTGACCACCAAGGTGTGGAATGATGACCAGCGCGAAAAGCGAACACTGACGGCATTTGAAGAAAGTCTGGAACGCTTAGAGACCGATTACGTGGATTTGTATCTGGTCCATTGGCCCGTGAAGGGTTGTTATCAAGAGACGTGGCAGGCGATGGAAGAGATTTATCAAAGTGGCCGCGCCAAAGCAATTGGCGTCAGTAATTTTATGGTACATCATCTTGAAGATATTTTGGGTGATAGCCAGATAGTCCCCAGTGTGAATCAGGTGGAGTTTCATCCGTATCTGGTCCAGCCCGAACTATTAAGCTTTTGTCAAAACCACCAGATTCAGGTGGAAGCCTGGAGTCCTTTAATGCAGGGGCAGATTGTGACTGAACAAGTTGTTCAAAAACTGGCTAAAAAATATCACAAAACCCCGGCACAGATTGCTCTACGCTGGAATTTGCAGCATGAAGTGGTTACGATTCCCAAATCAATCCACGCCAACCGCATCGCGGAGAACGCTCAGATTTTCGACTTTGAGCTTTCTGAGGCAGACATGAAGGTGTTGGATGCACTAGATGAAGGAAAGCGGGTTGGGCCGGATCCGGATAATTTCAATTTTTGAGTGTTTACCGATTCAAGTTGAGTTGAAAGAAAGATAAACCTATGAGATACAGTAAATCAACCAGATACACCATATTTATCATCCTTATTTTGGGGCTGATTGTTGCGATTTCAGGCTGCAAGCCCTACACAGTGGTGACCGTAGCCGAGGCCACCCGCATTGCCGAGGGCGAAGCCTTTGACGCAGAGTCATTTGTTGAAGCCAAGTGGGACGATATTATCTCGACCATTTTGGAGCAGGGTGTGGATTTATCGACAGTTTTGGCAGCGGTAAAAACCGACTCGGCCAATATGGTTACTAAAGACAACCTGCAGAGCGTGGCCGACCAGTACGGGCTGACCACCGAAGGCAACGCCCAGGTATTTATGGTAAAAGGTCAGGGTACCGTTACCGATGTAAACACGGAGAAAAGCACCGGTTTCATGACGCTTGATCTGGAAGGCTACGATGGCCCCATCACCGTTAAATTCTATATTGGCAAACGTATTCCCAGCGATGAAACCTCTGTGCGCGACGCAGTTGGCTTTATCAGCTTTGGCGACTTTCGTGAACAGACCGAATACGGCAAGGTTGGCCGTGAATTGAACAAACGGGTTATTGCGGAAGCGCTAACTGACCTTGATAAGGAAAATTTGCAGGGCAAGCGGGTTTCTTTCTACGGTGCATTTACCGTTAGAACCCAAAACATACCGGGCGACATCGATATATCGGAGATTTTTGTTACACCAATCCAGCTTGAAGTTGGAGGGTAAATATGGCTGAAGTAACTGAAGTTCAAGCTGAACAAGCACAATCAGCAACCGCACCAGCCGATGATGTTATTTTGCAGGCAAAAAATATCACCAAGATTTTTCCGGGTACGGTGGCGCTGGATAGCGTAGATTTTAACGTTTATCGAGGCAAGGTAAACGTGCTGGTTGGCGAAAACGGTGCGGGGAAATCGACCCTGATGAAGATTATTGCCGGGGTGCAGGAGTCTACATCCGGCAAGCTGTTGCTGGAAGGCAAAGAAATAAAAGTAAAATCAATCCGAGACGCGGCCCGGCACGGCATTGGCATTATCTTTCAAGAGCTAAATCTGTTTCCCAACCTGAATGTCACCGAGAATATTTTTATGGCCCGCGAAATCAAAAAAGGCGGCGTAATTGACCAGGCATCCCAAAAAGAACAGACACGGCAGTTAATTAATCGCCTGCGGCAACCAATTGAGCCGGATGATATGGTCTCGGATTTGCGGATTGGGCACCAGCAAATTGTTGAAATAGCCAAAGCCCTGGCCGAGGACGTAAATATTCTCATCATGGACGAGCCGACATCGGCATTGAGTACGTCTGAGGTGGAAGTTTTGTTTGAGGTTATAAATGATTTAAAAGCCAATGGTGTGGCCATCATTTATATCTCGCACAAGCTAGAGGAGCTGCTGCAAATTGGCGATTACGTAACCGTGCTGCGTGACGGTAAATTACGGGCCGAAATGCCTGCCTCGGAGATAGATATTTCGTGGATTGTCGAAAAAATGGTAGGCAAGGATATGGCAAGCTCGTTCTTTCACGAACATAACCAGGAGATTGGCCAGGAAATACTGCGCGTTAAAGATATGCTTTTGCCCCGTTTGGGCGGCGGCTACACGCTTGATCACGTCTCGCTCTCTTTACACAAGGGTGAAATTCTGGGCATTTACGGATTAATGGGAGCCGGTCGCTCGGAGTTGCTGGAGTGTCTGACCGGCCTCCACCCGGAAGCAAAAGGCAAGGTATGGCTGGAAGGCAAAGAGCTTAAAAAGAACCATAAGGTAACGGAACGCATTGCCTTGGGGCTGGCCCATATTCCAGAAGACCGGCAGCGCGAGGGGCTGGTGCAAACCATGTCTGTGGCTGATAATATGCTCCTGGCCAGTATTAAAAAATATCTCAACGGGTTTTATCTTTCCGGCAAAAAAGAAAAAGAGCATGTCGACAAGCTAATTGATGATTTGTCGCTAAAGGTATCGGATCCCAAGCAAATTATCACCTCGCTGAGTGGCGGTAACCAGCAAAAAGTAGTTGTGGCCAAAGGGCTGCTTATCGACCCCAAGATTTTGCTGATGGATGAACCCACCCGGGGTATTGACGTAGGCGCTAAATCTGAGATTTTTGAGATAATGACCAATCTGGCCGAGCAAGGCATAGGCATTATCTTTGTTTCATCTGAATTAAAAGAAGTTCTGGCCATGTCCGACCGCATATTGGTGATGTCGAAGGGTCTCATCACCGGCGAATTTACCAAAGAAGATGCCACAGAAGAAGCCCTGGTTGCGGCTTCCGGGGTTGGACACGGCATCAAGGAAAACAGCAATGGAGGATTAAAATGACTCAGACCAAAGCCATAACAACATCCAAGAAAAAATCCAGAAACATTACCAGCACCGATGTGCAACAATTCCTTTTACAAGGACGAGCTTTTATTGCCTTGATTGTGGTGGTGATTGTTTTTTCCTTTCTATCCGATGCCTTTTTAACGCCGGCAAACATTGTTATTGTCGCCAAGCAGGTAGCTATTAACGCTATCTTGGGCATAGGCATGACATTTGTCATCTTAACCGCCGGCATAGACCTGTCTGTGGGTTCAATTGCGGGTCTAACCGCTATGATTGCCGGCGGGCTGATAAACGAAGGGCTGGTGATTCCCTGGGGTGGCAATGAGGGCGGCATCATCATCTACTTCAACGTGTGGATGGTTATTCTGCTCTCACTGGCTGTGGGTGCTTTGGTTGGCTGGATCAACGGCTTTATCATTACCCGCTTTAATGTGGCGCCGTTTATCGCCACGTTGGGTATGTTGTACGTAGCCCGTGGGTTTGCTCTGCTTCGCTCTGATGGCGATACCTATCCCAACCTGGTTGGCAAACCGGAACTGAGCAATCAAGGTTTTCCGGGGCTGGGTACGGGGACATTTCTCCCTGAAGGAACCGTTGCCGGCTGGATAAAAAGCGCAGAACACTTCTTCTTTTCAGGCGCGCTTACATTTTTGGCTATCCCTTACTCGGTCTGGATTATGATTGCCTTTGCCGTAGTGGCCGCCTTTGTAGCCGCCAAAACACCCTTTGGCCGCCAGGTTTACGCCATTGGCGGCAACGAGCGGGCGGCTGAACTTTCGGGAGTGCGGGTTACGCGGGTAACAATTGCGGTTTATATGATTTCTGGGGTTTGCGCGGCGATGGTTGGCTTAATCATTGCTTCAAGGCTGGTGGCTGCTCACCCTGCCACCGGCGTATTCTTTGAGTTGAATGCCATTGCGGTGGTTGTACTGGGCGGCACCTCGTTGAGCGGTGGTCGTGGCAGCATCGGCGGCACTATCATCGGTGCGTTTGTCATTGGCGCCCTGGCTACGGGGATGATTATGATCGGTGTTTCGTCATTCTGGCAGCAAGTAATTAAGGGCGGTGTGATTGTGTTGGCCGTAATTATCGACCAGGTTCAAGCCCGGATGCAGGAGCGGGTGGCTTTACAAAAACAACAGGAACTGGAATTGGAGTTAGCGCAACAAGCCAGCGAGGCGTAAACAAGTAGCAGGTAACATGTAGCAGAATAAATGTTTGTTACCTGCTACAGTCCTTCAGAAAAGTTTTTGCTCACAATGTGCGTGACGAGTGATGCGTGATGCGTGAAATTCCCTCACGCATCACGCATCAGAAAACCACTAACGTCGATGGAAAAAACTTTTCTGGGTAGCTTATACTTGCTACTCTGCTACATTCAATAAAAATGGCGATACCGGCTAACTTGGCGGTGAGCGGTATCGCCACAAAAGAAAACAAGCGACGAGAGCATCTCAGTCACAATGGTGACTGCCAGTCACCATATGTCTGCCAGTCACTCCATTGTGTCTGGCGGCTTCTCAATGCGCCTGCTTGTTTATATATATCACAAAAACCGAATAGCGAAAAATCTTAACAAGAGTTATACCTTGAAGGGAGGTGGTTAATCGCCAAAAGCACGTAGTTGTTGTTCCCGCTGTATCAAAAAAAGTAAGCTACTTAATTGTAATAAGGAGGAAACAATGAAAAGCCAAAACTGGCTAAAAATGTTGTTAATAGCTGTAATGTTCGCCTTGGTATTGGCCGGGTGTGGTGGTCAACCAACCGAGGCCCCACCCAAAGAAGAAGCCGCACCGGCGACTACGGAAGAAGCGGCTACGGAAGAAGCTCCTGCAGCAGCAGGGGACTCGAACCTGATTGTGGTCATCACCCCGCCGCACGAGAATCCCTTCTTTGGGGCA
>CAYWSS010000228.1:0-8341 GCA_964460505.1 uncultured Caldilineaceae bacterium
GCTGGGTTCCGGAGCTCTACAACGCCGCCCCGTATGATCCTATTGATGACCGCGAAGTTGACGACCCAAATTTACCCATCCAGCATGGCCGCTTTTATATTGAGGACAGTTACCCGGATAGCGAACTGTTTGCTGCGGCAGGCATGCTGGTTCGCAAATTTCAGCCCGACTATTTGCTGGTTCACCCTATGGGTATGGATTACCTGGGTCATACCTACAGCTCAGACTCCCAGGAGTATCGAAACAACGCCATTAAACAGGATCAGATTATGGCTAACTTGATTCCGGAATGGCTGGAAGCCGGGTACATTGTTATTGTCACCGCCGATCACGGTATGACCAGCGATAAAATGCACGGCGGCACCTCGCCCGAAGTTCGCCATGTGCCGCTTTATTTCATTCCCCCCGACGGTCAGGGCAAAGGCGATACCAACGCGACCCTTTCACAATTGCAAATTGCACCCACTGTCTGCTATCTCCTCGGCCTGCCCATTCCCGAGACGATGGCCCAGACCCCGTTTGTATAGAACCTGATTTACCAATTTAGGAGTAAAAAATAAAATGACAATAGACACCTCACTATCACTCTGTATTATCAACGGTTATCCCCAAAAAAACCGCGATGTCCTGGCTGCCTCCCAGGTTGCCCAGGCGCACGATTTGTATTTGAATTTCCTGAAAAAAATGGTCCCCAACGGCGCCTTTGATATTCTCTACGTTGCCGATTTGAATGTTGGCCTGCCGGCAGGAGCCTCGCTTCAATCTTATGATGGCTACATTTGGACCGGCTCTAACCTGACCCTGTACCACGATGTGCCCGAAGTGACCCGCCAGATTGAGCTGTCGCGGGCCATTTACGAAAGTGGCAAACCCCAGTTTGGCAGTTGTTGGGGGGTGCAAATGGCCGCAATGGCCGCCGGCGGCAAGGTAAAAAAGAATCTCCGCGGCCGCGAGTGGTCCATTGCCCGCGGTATTGCCCTGACCGGCGCCGGTCAAAATCATCCCATGTACACCGGCAAACAGCACACATTTGACGGCTTTATTATGCACCTGGATGAAGTGACCCGGATTCCGGCCGGCGGCACGCTGCTGGCTGCCAATGGACACACGCCGGTACAAGCCCTGGCGGTCAAATATCCCGGCGGGGGTGAGTTCTGGGCCACTCAATATCACCCTGAATTCACTCTGTACGAGATGGCCCGGCTGCTTGTTGCCCGAAAAGCGCCCCTCACCAAAGAAGGCTTTTTTAACGAAGAAAGCGAGGTGGAAGCCCTGGTAGACAAGATGACAGCCCTTTCAAAAGAGCCTGAAAATAATAATCTGCGGCAGGAGCTTAATATTAATGACGACATTCTAGGCGACAAAATTCGTCAGGCAGAAGTTGAGAACTGGCTTAATTTTCTGGTCATCCCCTCGATTAAGAAGTGACCGGCACTTTCAAAGTGCCGGTCACTTAGTTTCAGCATAACTGCTGGGCGTCACCCCTGTAAATTGCTTGAAAACACGCGAAAAATGGCGCGCATCTGCAAAGCCCACGTGAAAAGCAACTTCAAACACAGGCAGGCGTTGCTCGCTGAGCAGGCGTTTGGCCTGCCCAATCCGGTAGCGCGTGTGAAATTTTTTGGGCGATTCACCCAGCCACTTTTTAAACAGCGCCCGCAGATGAGATTGACTCAATCCCACTGCCGTTGCGGTTTCGGCGGCGTTAAAGGGCGCGGCATAATTTTCTCTTAAAAAGATGATAGCATTCCGTACCGTTTCCGGGTAAGCCGACTCCGGTACGGCTGACGCTCCGGAAATTTCCTCAACCCGGGCCATTAACTCGTAAAATAAGCCCACCGCCTGTAAGGGATAACCCGGTTTGCGCAAGATAAGGGTTTCACGAATTTCAACCAGTTTGGTTTCCACTTCGGTATTGTAGCCTACAGAACAAATATGTATGCCCTGATTACCAAAAACTCGCGGCCAGCTTCCCTCCAGAGCAAACCAGTGATGTCTCATCCCTTGACGAGCGCTATAACTAAAAGGCTGGTAAGGCGGGATAATGAGCAAATCCCCTCTGGAAACCGGCGCCGTGCGTTTTTGGTATTTAAAGACGGCTTCTCCCCCCAGATGATAAAAGACCTGAATACGCCGCGTGTGCTCAAAATCTCCGGTGCTGTAGTTGGGTTTGCAATGGTACTCGCCGGCCTGGGCCACCCAAAAATCTAAACCAACAGGGTTAGGCAAACCATACCCGGTTCGCCAATAATCATACCGCGCCGGCCGAGTGCCATCATTTGTGCCGCCTGCAATTGGACGCGCCGGCCATTGTTTAACCATCGTTTTATCCACATGCTCCGTCACTTGTGTTACATTTATAGTACAGTTTAGATTATAATACAAACTTGATAATAGCTATCTGTGATGACGTTACTTGCCACTTGTCATTTGCCTGTAGCCATCCATACATGTCTTATGAAACCTGGCGCAGACAAATGACAACTTTCATAGCAGCGATGAACAATGAAAGGGGTTATGCAATGAATACAAATACAAAGATTGCCGGCTGGAAAGACAAAATTCTTTTTACACCCGGCCCTTTAACCACCAGCCGCATAGTGAAACAAGCGATGCTGCGCGATCTTGGCTCGCGGGACTTTGAGTTTATTCAACAGGTGCGGAATATTCGCCGCCAACTGTTAGAAATGGGCAAAGTGGCCGGCCGGGGCTACGAAACCATTATTATGCAGGGCAGTGGCACCTTTGGCATTGAGGCCGTTATTTCATCCGTTACGCCGCCCGGCGGCAAATGGCTGGTTATTATCAACGGCGCTTATGGCCGCCGCATCAACCACATTGCCAATTTCCTGAAAATTAAAACCATTCCCCTGATTTACGATGAGGACCGAAAACCCGATCTGAAAGAAATTGAGGCGGCGTTGTCCGCAAACGCTTCAATTACCAACGTGGCCGTGGTTCACTGCGAAACAACAACCGGCATTATCAATCCGGTTGAAGAGATTGGAGCCATTGTCAATAAATTTGGCAAACGCTGCTTTGTTGATGCCATGAGCAGTTTTGGCGCGGTTCCGCTTAATTTGGCCGGCAGCCACATTGATTATATGGTCTCATCGGCCAATAAATGTATTGAGGGGGTGCCGGGCTTCAGTTTTATCATTGCCCGGCGAGAGGCGTTGCTGGACACAGCAGGCTATGCCCGCAGCGTTAGTTTAGATTTGCTGGCCCAGCTCAAAGGTTTGGAAGCAAACGGCCAGTTTCGCTTTACGCCGCCTACGCATGCGCTGCTGGCATTTGCCCAGGCGCTGGCCGAGTTAAACGCAGAAGGCGGTGTGGCCGGGCGCGGCGCCCGGTATAAACGCAATTATGACACGCTCGTGGCCGGAATGCGTAAAATGGGCTTTAAAGAATATCTGGCCCCGGAAGACCAGGGCTACATCATCACCTCGTTCCGTTACCCCACCCACCCCAACTTCGATTTTAACCAGTTTTACGAGCGCCTGAACGTGAGAGATTTTGTCATCTACCCCGGCAAAGTCAGCAACGCCGATTGCTTCCGCATCGGCAACATTGGCCGGATTTTTGAAGCCGATGTGCGGAGCTTGCTGGCCGCCATTTGGGAAACACTGGCTGAAATGGAGATTGAATTATGAGTAATTGGGCCAGCCGTTCCTGGAACGCCTTCCCCGGCGGCTCTTTGGGAGAGTACAATTTACCCCAGGACCTCTCAATTGTGTTGACTCACGGCCGGGGGTCAAAGGTTTACGATACTCTGGGCCGGGAATATATCGATCTGACAATGGGTTGGGGTTCGGTGATGCTGGGGCACGCCCATGCCGGCATTGCTGAAGCGGTTAAAAAACAGGTTGATCTGGGGTCAAACTTTGCCTATGTCTCTCAACCGGCCCTGGAGTTGGCCGAAACAATGATTGGGGCCATCCCCTGCGCCAAAAAGGTGCGCTTCTGCGCCTCCGGCACCGAGGCCACCATGTACGCCGCGCGTTTTGCCCGCGCCTTCACCGGGCGCAGCAAAATCATCAAATTTGAAGGCGCGTACCACGGAGCCAACGACATAGGCACAATGAGTCTCTTTCCGCAAAAGTCACTCAACTTCCCCAGAGCCGAGCCGACCTCGGCCGGTTTTCTTAAAGCAGTTCACGAAAACACGCTCATTGCGCCCTACAACAATCTAAAAACCACCAGCCGCATTATCCGCGAAAACGCGCCGGACGTGGCGGCAATAATTGTAGAGCCTCTGCATCGCTGCACCAGGCCGGAACCGGGCTTTCTGCAAGGGCTGCGGCGCGTTACCCAAGAGCATGACATTCTCTTGATTTTTGATGAGGTAGTGACCGGCTTTCGATTGGCTTACGGCGGCGCGCAAGAATACTACGGGGTTACGCCCGATTTAGCGGCCTACGGCAAAGGGCTGGGCGGGGGCTACCCCATCGGCGCTGTCGCCGGGCGGGCCGATATTCTGGATTTGTGCGCCGAGGCTGATTTGGGGCAAGACCGGTACGTTTGGTTTGCGTCGTCGGTGGGGGGCAACCCCATTACCGCTGCGGCAGCCCTGGTTACTCTCAAAGAGATGCGCCAACCCGGTATCTACCGGCGTTTCTTCACCACCGGCCAAAAGCTGCGCCAGGGCCTCCGGGCCATTCTTGAAGACCTTAACATTAATGCCCAGGTTCTGGGCGACGGCCCCTTGTGCGCCGTCTCGTTTACAGATACGCCGGTGGTTGATTATCGCACGGCGGCTCAGGCGGATGGGGCCAGGGCCAGGCAGTTTACGTTGGGGTTGTTCGCTAAAGGCGTCTTTCTCAATCCGATGTCAACCAAACTGTATGTTTCGCTGGCCCACACTGATAAAGACATTGCCCGGATTCACAATATTGCTTATGAGGTGTTGAAGGAAATTAGAGATAGTATCTATTTTACGCAAAAAGGAGTCTAAAAATGGAATTTGTGTTTCAACGTTCTTATCGAGGCCCGCTGAAGGCCGTTCTGCTGGACTGGGCCGGCACCACAATGGATTACGGCTGCTATGCCCCGGCGGTGGTCTTTATCGAGGTGTACAAGCGCCAGGGCGTGCCCATCACCATAGAAGAAGCCCGCGCCCCGATGGGCGCTCACAAAAAAGTACATATCCGCAAAGTTTCGCAAATCGACTCTGTGGCCCGGCGCTGGCAGGAAGCGCACGGCCGCAAACCCAATGAGGCTGATGTTGAGACGATGTTTGAAGAATTTGTGCCCCGGCAACTGGAGGTTCTGGCTGATTATGCCGATCTCATCCCCGGTACCGTAGAGGCTGTCAGGGATTTCCGTGAGCGTGGCTTAAAAATTGGCTCGACCACCGGCTATATGCGCAGCATGATGGATATTCTGCTGGCCGAAGCCAAAAAGCGAGGCTACGCGCCCGACTCTACCGTGTGCGCCTCTGATGTTCCGGCCGGCCGGCCCGAACCGTGGATGTGTACCCAAAATGCAATGAATTTGGGTATCTATCCCTTTGAGGCCATTGTAAAAGTAGGCGACACCCTGCCTGATATTGAAGAGGGCCTTAACGCCGGAATGTGGACCATCGGCCTGGCTAAAACCGGCAATGAAATCGGCCTGAATGAGGCAGAAATCAACAAACTGGAACCGGATGTTTTACACACCAAACTGGACCGGGCCTGCAATCGTATGTGGCACAGCGGCGCTCATTACGTGGTAGACGGTATTTGGGATGTGCCGGCCGTGCTGGATGATATTAATGCCCGCTTAGCCAGAGGCGAAAGGCCGTAGCCGCCATTTTTTATGACCAAATTTACTAACGGGCGCACCCTCAATTTTACAAGGGTTCCGCTGCCGGCTGACCGCCATAAGATTGAGATTTTTGACGGTCGCCGGTCTGCGGTTAGCGGGCAAGTGGGCGCACACTATTGAAAGCGGGTTGACAATTCTGGCTCTACAGGATTTCGCAGGATTAAAGTAAAGAATTTGCCACGGATTGCACAAATTAACACGAAAAAATAAAAAATTAGTGAAATCAGTGGCAGATAATATGCTTTTTATAGAGCGATCCTGCAAACTACCAGTCAGCCACAATTCTTGCCCTGCAAATCCAGAAAGGAAACAGCCATTGATAAAAGCCATCACCTTTGATTTTTGGGATACTATTGTTAAAGACGATTCTGACGAGCCAAAAAGAGCCGCCGCGGGGTTGCCCGGCAAGGCAGAAGCCCGTTTGCAACTTTTGACGGCAGAAATTACGCGGCGCCATCCCCGGATTACGGCAGCGCAAACAAAAGCGGCTTTTGACTACGCCAATGAACAGTTTCGGCATCATTGGAAAGTGGAATATTTTACGCCCACCGTGGCCCAACGATTTGCAGAAGCGTACAGCTTTCTCAAAATCAACCCGACCCCCGGCTTTGATGAGGTTGTGCGTAAAATTGAAGATATGGAAGTGGAAATCTCGCCCGATTTTGCGCCGGGCATTCACCGGGTTCTGGCAGACCTGGCCCGGGAATACAAACTGGGCATCATTTCCGACGCTATCCACACCCCCGGCCGCGGGCTGCGCCAAATTATGGAGCGAGAGGGTATTTTGCAATATTTTAGCCATTGGGTTTTTTCTGATGAAGCCGGCGCATCCAAACCGGCCCCGGCCGTGTTTGAACAAGCCTCCGCCGGGTTGGGCGCGCCCTTAACTCAAATTGTCCACATTGGCGATCGGGAAAGCAATGATGTCTCCGGGCCGCTAACTATGGGGATGCAAGCCATTCTCTACACCGGCGTTATTGACCGGGGCAGCCAAAACTCTCTGGCCTCGGCCATTTGCCGGGATTATGCCGGGTTGCCGGACATTATCAGCGGGTTGGAATAAGCAAACAGCTATAGGAGGGTAACAATGGCGCAATCCGGCAACCTTTCCCAATTTAAATCCGAAGGCGACATCAACCTCTCTCCGCACCGGCTGGCCTGGCAGGCAAGCCAAATTGATGATGCCGAAACGCGCGCGCTTTTGGAAAAAGATGCGCGTTATTTTCTGCACCAATCGCTTTCAACCCCCTGCCTCAACGCTTTGCGCCATTGCGAAGGTATCTATCTGGAGGATTTGCAAGGCCGGCGTTATATGGATTTTCACGGCAACAGTGTGCATCAGGTTGGCTTTGCCAACCCGGCTGTCATCCGGGCCATCAAACATCAGCTTGATGATTTGGCCTTTTGCACCCGGCGCTACACCAACCGCGTGGCCGTAGATTTGGCCGGAAAGCTGGTTGAGCTTGCTCCCGGCAATCTCAACAAAGTCCTCTTCTGTCCCGCCGGAACCGGGGCCATTGGCATTGCTCTGAAATTGGCGCGTCTGGCAACGGGCCGCCACAAAACCATTTCTATGTGGGACTCCTTTCACGGAGCTTCGCTCGATGCCATCTCGATTGGCGGTGAAGCTGTTTTTCGCAGTGGGGCCGGTCCCCTGCTGCCCGGCGCCGAACACGTCCCTCCCCCCAACGAGTATCGCTGCTTGTGGGATTGCGGCCATCGTGGCGGCTGCGATTTGAAATGTGCCCGCTACATTGAGTACGTACTGGAAAAAGAAGGCGATGTGGCCGCCGTCATTGCCGAGCCGGTGCGCAGCACGCCTTATATTCCCCGTATTGAATATTGGCAAACCATTCGCCGCGCCTGTGACCGGCATGGCGCTTTGCTGATTTTTGACGAAATCCCCAACTCTCTGGGCCGATCCGGAACAATGTTTACCTGTGAACATTTTGGCGTAACGCCCGATATTTTAGTACTGGGCAAAGGTTTGGGCGGCGGTATTCTGCCGCTGGCGGCTATCATCGCCCCTGAAAATTTGGACGTAGCCGGTGACCGGGCCTTGGGCCACTACACCCACGAGAAAAGTCCGGTTGCTTGCGCGGCTGCCCTGGCCACGCTGAATTACATTGAAGAAAATAGACTCATCGAAAATGCGCGTAACGTGGGCGCGTATGCCCTGGAGCGGATGCAGGCAATGATGGCCGAATACAAAATCATTGGCGATGTGCGGGGCCTGGGCCTGTTTCTGGGGATGGAGTTGGTCAAGGACAGAACCAGCAAAGAACGGGCTGCCGATGAAGCCGAGCGCGTGATGTACAACGCCTTAAGCAAAGGGGTGAGTTTTAAACTCACAATGGGCAACATTATCACCCTGGCCCCACCCCTAACCATCACCGAAGCAGAGATGGGCCAAGCCCTCGACATTTTGAGCGAGTGTTTGGCCGGGATTCAGTAGCCCCGGATAAATCGCCCTTCCATTCGACTCGACCCCTTCCCCATCCTGCGCTAAAATTGAGATGGAATGAGCAGGATT
>CAYWSS010000229.1:0-8339 GCA_964460505.1 uncultured Caldilineaceae bacterium
CTTTCATCTTTTTTAATTTTTCATCCTGTAAATCTTGCCGTAGGTCCTGTTAAAAATCTTTTAAGGTCACGCAATGACAACAATACAAGCCTGGCAGCATATTTATAGCAATGTGGAAAAAGAGCAATCGCCCAGAGGACGGGGGGGGTTTCAGACCCTGTTTTACACGCACGCCGGCCTGACCGAGGCGGAGGTGGAGGAAATGGAAGGGCGGCTGCTTTATTTTCCTTCCAAAACCGGCTCGCCGGTGAAGCGGCTGTTTTTTAGCACCAGCACCGGCAAGATGGTAATCGCCCAAATTGTGCCGGTGGCCGCGCCGGATCAGTACGGGCGGGGGGGGCGCTATCTGGCCCACAGCTTCATCTTTTCCGGGGAAGAGGCTAAACAGTTTCAAATCGATCCCTTCCGGCTGTTCCGGCAAATCTCTTTCATCGGCTCGGTTGACGAGGCCCTGGCGCAGGGCAACTTTGAAACCGGTGACATTCCGGCGAGTGCAATCACATTGCCGGATACCGCAGCCGGCGAAATGGATGCGGCACAGCGCTGGTCTCCGCAGGAATTAAAAAAGCTGGCGCTGCTGGCCTTGCGGGCCAATCAGCAGGCGCAGGCGCGTGATGCCATCACCGTGACCGGCGCGGGGGAGCAGATTGAAGCGGCGCTGGAAGCCGCCTTTCTGCCGCTGCCCCGCTCGATGCGCCCCCAATGCAGTTTTGATACTTACTTTTACCACTGCAACCTGGTGGCCACCTACTTTTGGGCCATCGGCCTGCCGGAGCCGCCGGTCAGCGTAAAGTTTGCCCACGTGGCGGCTGAATCGCGCCAGGTGCGGGGTGAGATCAATACCCTGCCGGACACCAGTTACGAACGGTGGGTGCTGCAAACCATCGATGGGGGGAAGCCGGCCGAAATTGCCCGAGACCGGGAACACGCTTTTGCCGTGAGTGAGTGGCTGGATGGCCGGGAGTATAATCTGGCGCTGCTCAATGCCGCGTCGCCGGAATTGATTGAGACGGTGTTCGAGTGCAGCCCGCAAGCGGTTCGGAGCGCGTTGCAGCGGCGGGTCAGTGCGGCCATTGCCCCGGAACTGGGCGGGCGGGCCGCCGACTATATTTATCCGCAGCTACCGGGGGCGGCGCTCTACCGCCATTTGCGACAGGGATTCCAAACATCAGAGTTGCCGGAGTTTCTCTACCAAAGTTACCGGGCAGAACAATTCAGGAAGCCGCCCGGCAAAGAGAGGGATGCTCTGGAATCGCTGCTTCAGAAAACTGATCACAAGATGCTCCGGCTATTTTTAGCCTATTGGAACAGCCCCAAAAAAGAGCTGCCCAATCAATTAAAATGGGCGGATGCGGCCGACTACCGGCTATTTTGCAGCATGGCCATGCCCCTGAAATTAATGAAACCGCTGCAATTGCTGGTGCCGGGCCAGGGCGCCCCCTTTTTGGATGTGTATTTTGAAAACAGTGTGAAGGATATGCCGAATCTGGTTGAAGCCTTGCTGGAAGCGGGCGAAGCCGCTTGCCTGCCCCGATTGGCGCCGCATGTACCCGGGTTGTCGCGTAAAGAATTGAACAAAATCGCCAAATTGATTGAAGACCAATCTGCCGTACCGGATGTTTACCGGGATGCCGTGACGCAGGCTATTGCTGCCCTGCCGCCGGCGAGAGGAATCAAAGGTGTCCTCAAGTCGGTGTGGGGGAAACTGCCGGGGCGATAAAGAAGATTGGGTAGTGGCTGCATCGTGACTGATGGAGTCTCAAAGCTGGCTTTGAAATTCCGGACTCATCAGTTACAACTTAACCACCACCGAAGATTGTTGGGGGTTCGATTACGTCTCTTTGCTTTCGGTGGATTGCGCCGGCGGTGACGGGGATGAGGCCTTACTTTTTGCCCGGCTCCGGCGGCGTTTCCACCCCCAGCGGATAACCAGAATCACCACCACAAGCGGAATGAGCATAATAATAAACAGCGGCAGCACAAAAATGATCAGCCAGATGGCCAGGTTGGTCAGCCCTTGCAAGGCCGTTATTAATGATTGCAACGCTTCTTTGGCTACGCCCTGAGGCTGCCAGCCGGCCACGCTTATAGGCTGGTAAAGCGCATCGGGGAGCAGCTCTATCTGGATGGTGGACAGCGCGGATTGGTTGGCCAGATAACGCATCCGGCCTTCAATTTGCTCAATTTGCCCCCGAATGTTGGTCAATTCCCGGTGTACTTCCAAAATGTCGCTGGTGCTGCCAACCCGTTTGCGTTCGTTGAGCAACTCTTGCAATGCGGCTTCCGTATGCTCCAGGTTGGTTTTGCGGGCCTGCAAATCGGTAAACTCTTCGGTGACATCCTGAGTAGACGAGCTTTCTCGCTCTACGCGCAGGGCCAGATTGCGCAGTTGGTCCATGACCTGCGGGTAACGGTCTGCCGGAATACGCAATGACATTGTGCCGCGCAGGACTTCTCCCGACTGGTACACGTTTGAGCCGGAAACGTAACCACCATGTTCATCGGCCAACCGGGTTACGGCAATTACGGCATCTTCCGTGCGTTTTACCACCAGCGAAATATCGCCGGTGTAGATAATTACCCGCACAGCCTGCGCCTGAGAAACAGCGTTGGCCAGGAAATCCTCAACGGGTATCGATTCGCCATCGGCGTAGTCTATCTTCGCTTCGCCCGCCGGCAGCGGTTCCTCTTGGTAGTAAGCCTCATCAGCCGCAACTTGAGCCGCCGGAGCTTCGGCGTTTCTGGAATATTCTGCGCCGCCACAGGCCGAAACCAGCAGAGCAAAAATCATAATCATTAAACTCGCGGAAAGCCGGTAAAAGTAGTTTTTTGCCTGATTTAAGTTTTTGCACATGGTAAATTGCCTCAAAATAAAAAACTCTCACGTCCGGGGGGCATGAGAGCAAATGAATTTTTTGATACTACCAGCCAAAAGCCAGTCGCTTCCAGAGACGGGCCGGAAAATCGTAGTTCTTCATTTTATCCTGGGTTACGCTAACCGGGTATGGAATACGACGATGCTCAAATGTTTTCTCGCCGGTATTCAGGAGGGCGTAGGCAGCCCTGGCATCACCATCGCGGGGTTGGCCGACGCTGCCGGGGTTAATGATAACCCGCCGTTCGGCCAGGTGGATGGGGCCGTTGTTAAATTCCGGGACAACCGCGTCACAAACAGCGCCGGCTTCTTCTGCTTCCTTAAATATTACGGGACTGTGCGTGTGGCCAACAAAGCAGTACGGCGTGGTAAAGTGCTTAAAATTGGGTTGGGCAACCGCCGGATAGAGAATATATTCCCAAATGGGGTGGCGTGGGCTGCCGTGCACCAGCGTATAAATTTCTTCTTCCACCAGGGCAATCGGCAGGTGATTCAGGTAATCGCGAACGTTATCCGTGAGTCGTTCGCGAGTCCACAGCGAAGCAAATCGGGCATCGGGATTAAAGTCATCAATATCCAATTTGCCCAGCACTGCCCAATCATGATTGCCGGCAATGCAGAGGTGGTCCAGCGTAAGCAGTAATTCTACACATTCATTGGGATCCGGGCCATAACCCACCATATCTCCCAGACACCAAACTTTATCGTACAGGCCTTCGGCATCGGCCAAAACTGTCTCAAATGCTGCTAAATTTGCGTGAATATCTGAAATGAGGAGATAACGCATAAGCGCCCCTTTATCGTCTGCGAGTTTAGACAAACCCCGGCAGTTCTAGTTGCAGTTTTTATCATACCATAATTCTATTAATTCTGCCAAAGGTTTCAAAAAAAGCAGAGCGATAAAATCTGGCATTTGTAGAGAATTACCCAATGCTTTGTCGCTGACTGCCAAAGAGGGTATAATGCTGGCGGAGGTTCACGTGTCGCCAATTGTTGCGCCCAATACGCTGGATTTTATCAGCCACAGCGAATCGCAAACCCGCCGCCTGGGGGTTCGACTGGCCCCGTTTTTATCGCCGGGTGATGTGTTGGCCTTAAGCGGAGATTTAGGCACCGGCAAAACGCGCTGGGTACAGGGGGTATGCCAGGGGCTGGGCGTGTCAGGCATTGTAAATTCGCCAACCTTTACCCTGGTCAACGAATATCAGGGAGAAATGTCCATCTACCATATTGATCTTTACCGCCTGGCAAACGGTACCGAGGCATTCAGCTTTGGTTTGGAAGATTATTTGTACGGCGATGGCGTTTCGCTGATAGAGTGGGCCGAGCGCGCCGGTGAGTTTTTGCCGGAAAATTATTTATCGGTTGAACTCTATCACCTGGAAGAAACCAAACGCCGCGTCGTGCTGCGCCCACACGGCGAACGGTTTTTGCAGTTACTGACTGACTACAAGCTGGCCGTTTTTGCTCGATAACTGTTCAAATAAAAAACGGAAAATGGTGAATTTGTAACTCACCTTCATCAATCTATGATTTTAGCTATCGATACCGCAACTCAATATGCGGGCCTGGCCCTTTACCAACCGGACGGGGTTTTTTGCGAGGAGTTCTGGCATGCGGGCCGCAATCACACCATCGAACTGATGCCCCGCATTGCGCGCATGCTCAATCAAGCCGGGTTACAGGTGTCCGAACTATCGGCGCTGGCTGTGTCGTTAGGCCCCGGTTCTTTTACCGGGTTGCGCATTGGGCTGGCTGTAGCCAAGGGATTGGCCTTGCCCCACAAATTGCCGGTGGTGGGAATCCCCACGCTGGAGATTGTGGCCCGGCCATTTAAGGGAAACAGACAACCGGTGTGGGCCGTGGCCCAGGCCGGGCGAGGCCGCATTCTGGTGGCCTGTTACGCGCAGAAGAAGCAGCAATGGCAACCTGTTGTTGAACCGTATCTGACCAACTTTGATGACCTGGCAGAGTGTATCACCCGCCCTGCGCTCTGCACCGGTGAAATTGATGAGGAAGCGGCAAAACTTTTGCGCCGCAAAACGGAGCCGCGGGCCAAAGTCGTTTCGCCCGCGGCCAGAGTTCGCCGGGCCGCGTACCTGGCCGAGATTGCCACCGACCGGTTGGCCGCCGGGGAACAGGACGACCCGGATGCGCTGGTGCCAATCTATCTTTCCAATCCGTAAAGCAGCAGGTGACGATGGCTGCCTTTTAGGATTTGTGGGGCACATCCCAAATATTTCGTATTGCGTATTTTGTAACCCAATAAAATACGTAATACGAGACACGCAATATATTGCCATCCCTTGAAATCCAGAAATCCCGATAGGGTAATTAATGAGCCAGCCACGTTTACCCTTTAAAGTTGATGCCATGGCCATGGCCGACATTGACGCAGTGGTGTCGATTGAACGCGCTGCGTATTCCACCTCCCCCCCCAAAAGAAATTACACCCACGAGCTGCAGAACAACCGGCTGGCCCACTACCTGGTATTGCGCATCGCAGAAAGAGAACGTGTCATTGGCGTGGCCGGCTACTGGCTCATTGCCAACGAAGCGCACATCATTACCATTGCCACTCCCCCGCCATTGCAGCGGTTGGGCCTGGGTGAGTGGCTGCTGCTAAATCTTGTTGGCCACGCGCAGGCGCAACAGGCAGCAACAGCTACGCTGGAAGTGCGCCCGTCAAATCGGCCCGCAATTTCCCTTTACAAAAAGTATGGCTTTCAGGAAGTGGGGCGCAGAACGGCTTATTACAGCGACAATGGAGAAGACGCGCTGATATTTACCACCCCCGCTCTATTGTCACCGTATTTTCAGGATTTACTGGCTCAACGAAAAACAACCCTGCTGCCGCGCCTTGCCCGGTTGCCTGCGGACAGAATCAATCAAACCAACTTACCTTTAGTTTAATGGCGAATTGCCCATGACGAACCCATTTCTTGAATTTCAAAACCAGGTAGAAACCGTAAAACAACGCTGCGAGCAGGGCGAAATCAGCGCCGGTGAGCGGGATAACGCCCTGCGCCAGATGCAATTGGTGGATGAGCCGTGGGGCGATGTGTGGATGCTCAGCCCCAGCGAACAGTGGTTTCGCAAAGCCACCGGCAGTGCTCAATGGATGCCTGATTATCCCATTGCCCTGGTTGACGCCGGCAGCCTGCCTCCGGTAGCGCAGATGGATTTGCCGCAACTGGCCCTTACTATTCACAACTGCACAGCCTGTTCTCTACACGAAGGTCGAGTTCGGGCAGTTCCCGGCGAAGGTGACTCCAATGCCGATATTATGCTTATCGGCGAGGGGCCGGGCTTTCACGAGGACAAACAGGCCCGCCCCTTTGTGGGAAAATCCGGCAAATTCCTGGAACAATTACTGAACGAAATAGGCTACCGGCGCCGCGATGTTTTTATTGCCAACGTGGTCAAATGTCGCCCGCCCGGCAACCGGGACCCGCAACCGGAAGAGTTATCTGCTTGCAAAGATTACCTGGAGCGACAGATTGAGGCCATCAATCCCAAAGTGATTGTGACGCTGGGCAGGTTTTCGATGTATCGCTACTTTCCCGGCGCGTCCATCACCAAAATTCACGGTCAGTACAAATGGGTAGACGACCGGCTGATTGTGCCGATGTTCCATCCGGCGGCCGCCCTGCGCAACCCCAAGTGGCGCACCGCCATCATCGACGATTTCCACAAACTCCCCCAACTCATCGAAGAGGTAAACGCCGTGCGCATTGAGAAAGAGAATACTATCGACCCGTCCGAGGCCGAACAATTGGGCCTGTTTTAAAGAAGTCAGAAAACAGTGTAAAGCATAGCGCGGCAAGCCGCAAATGAACAATGAGTAATTCTCGCCGCAAAGCGTGGCGCAAATGTTGCAGGGTAATACTATATCGGCATCGTGTAAACCTATCCAAATAACAGGTTTACACGTTCACTCCAAAAATCAGGCATATAAGAGACTTAATCCTGTCATTCCGCCGTAGGTCCTGCTCTGAACTGGCCGCAAATAAGCGCAGGATTGGCCGAATGACAGGATTTTGATAGCGAAAAATGTAAACCTATCTCTGGCCGCACTTCAGGCCAAATGAAACGATGCCACTATATCGCACATATCGCTGGCAATTAAAGGCCAGAAGCTGGGCAAGTCAATATTCTCATTGCCGGTAAAGAGGGAACCGAGAAAATCGAGGACCGACTCCCGCGAGATGAAACCCTCTGCCACGGCATAGATCAAAGCACCCGAAGCAGAACCCCGGCAATACTCGTAAGTTATTAAACTCAGGCGTTTCCGGAATTTCTGTTATTTTTGGGTTAGTCGTTCCACAATCCTTTCGGTTTCAGGCTTCGCCTTCCAACTCCTTCATCATTTCATTTTTGTCAATTTCTATGACAAAGGCATGGTTATTTTGCCGCACCACAGTGCGCACAGAATCAACGTGGGGCAGCAGGCTGGCGGCTTTGTCGGGTGGGGTGGCCAGCAGCACTTGAAGCTGATTTTCAACCATAAATTTTAGCGAGCTGGCGGTGCGGGCCGTATCCATTTTGCCAAACGCCTCATCGAACATGGCCAGCCGGATGGTGTCCGAGGGGCGGGGCTGGTTAAGCCGGTAAGCCTGGGCAAACGAAGCCGCCATGGCCACGTAAAAGGGCGTGGTGGTTTCGCCGCCCGATTTTTTGGCGTTGATTTTGCTGTACAGCGCCCGGTCGCCGTCGGGGTAATGGATGCGAATATCGTATTGTAAATAGTTGCGATAATCCTGCAACTCGCGCAGTTCGGTCAACTCCTCATCGTGCTCAACGGTCAGCCGCTCAAACAGCAAATTCCAGCCCCGCTGGTACCGCTGCCGGAAATCAGATTCAAAGAGCGACTCGCCCAGAATAGCCTGGCTGTCCATAATCATATTAAAAACCTGCCGCAAGGCCGGCTCCGGCTTGCTGATAAATTCGTACCGCTCGCCGCCAAAACGCAGCGCGGCCAGGGTGGTGTTGAGGTAAGAAAGCTGCTGCCGGGCCTCCTCGATTTGTTCGCGCAGGCGGTGGATGAAGTTTTCCACCAACTCCTGCTCGGCCAACTGGCGCTGTTCGGCAATGCGAGCTTCGTATTCCGGCAGTTCAGATTTGATGTAGCGAGTGCGTTCGCGCAGGTAGCGGGCGGCATCTTCGTCGTCATCGTAGCCAAACTGGTAGGTGAGGCTGTAGCTTTGCTTGCTCTCGCGCAGACGGTCGCGGCTGCGGGTTTCGGCGCTCTGGTACCGATTTTCCTGCGTGGCCGCGTTATCGCGGATGGTTTCCACCGGCTGCCGTTTGCGGCGCCGTTCGTACTCAGTTTGAGCCGCTTCCAGCAACTCCCCGGCGTCTTCAAGCAGTAGAAAACCTTGCGCCTCTTTCAGTAAATCAGCCGCCTGTTTTTCAAGGCCGGGCATGGTTTCAGTTTCCAGCGTTTCCAACCTGTTTTTCAAAG
>CAYWSS010000230.1:0-8304 GCA_964460505.1 uncultured Caldilineaceae bacterium
TTATACTGAAATTAGTTTCAAAACGGAACTTTTTGACACCCGTCATTCCCGCACGCTTTTAGCGGGAATCCACGTTTGTAAGCCCAAATGGATGCCCGACCACAGGTACATTCGGGCATAACAAACCATCACCAAAAAGTTCCGTTCTCATTCTGTTTTCAGTATAGTGAAATTAGTGTAATTCGCGGCAGATAATACGTTTTTTATAGAACGATCCTGCAAACTACCAGAGAGCCGAATTCTCTTGTATATTTCGTGGAGACCGGCAAGCTAATAGTGTCTATCAGAAAAAATAAACCTGCCCGAAATTCGATGGCCGGCTATTCGTTGAAGAGTTCACCCACGGAGATGCCCAGGTGAATGCGGCGAATGACCTCGGCCAGGAGGGGTGCCACCGATAGCAGGGTGAGCTTGCTGAAGCGCTTTTCCGGTGGAATGAAAACTGTATTTGTGGCGACCACTTCTTTGGCCGGCGAGGTCTCCAGCCGCTCGACGGCCGGGCCGGACAGAATGGCATGGGTGACGCAGGCGTAAATATCTTTTGCGCCGGCCTTTTTTAGGAATTTCATCGCCTCAACCATGGTTCCGGCGGTGTCAATTTCGTCATCAAAAATCAGGCAATCCTTGCCGGCTACATCGCCGATAATGTTCAGGGCCTTGGCGGTGCTGCCATCTTTTTTCTGGGTGCGGCGTTTCTCAATGACGGCCAGCGGCAGATCAAGCGCCTGGGCAAAGTTGCGGGAACGTTTGGTCGCGCCAATATCGCCGGCCACCACCACCCCGTTTTCAACGTTCTTGTTGCGCATATAGTCACTGAGCAGATAAAACGCCGTCAGCTCATCAACCTGAATGTTAAAGAATCCCTGAATTTGGCCGGCGTGTAAATCTACGCTCAAAAATCGGTGAGCGCCGGCCACAATAATCAAATCTGCGACCAGCCGGGCGGTGATTGGCACCCGGGGCTGGTCTTTTTTATCGGTGCGGCCGTAGCCGTAGTAGGGCACTACGGCCGTTATCCGCCCCGCCGAGTCGCGCTTGGCGGTGTCGATCATGATGAGCAGTTCCATCAGATTATCATTGACCGAAGACATTTGCCCTTTTTGATCATAGGACATGGCAATGGGTTGGATGATAAATACATCTTTACCACGTACGCTGGTATTCAGCCGGCAAAAAATGTTTTGATTGGAAAACTTAAATACATTGGCCTTGCACATGGGTACAGCCAGGGCTGTACTTATTTCATCCGCTAAATCGCGATTACCATTTCCGGTAAAAAGGGCAATCTCTCCGTACATTTAATGCGTCTCCTGAAGATAATCGATAATTTAATTTTACAGATTATTTAAGGCGGCAATCAGACGGTCGACATCTTCTTTGGTATTGTAATGGGCCAGCCCCACTCTGACCATTCCGCCGGATTCTTCATTACCTAATTGTTGCGTAACGCCCAGGGCATAATAGTTGCCCTCCCAGACAAAGATGTTTTGTTTGCCCAGAATGATGGCCAGTTCGGGTGAGCCGATCCCTGCTATGGTGAAGCTGACGGTGGGGCATCGTTCGTTGAACTCTTGTGGGTTGGTGATGCCGTAGATGGTGATGTTGGGCACATTTTTCAGGTGGGCCATTAAATAGGTAAAGAGGTCGCGTTCGTAGGCGCTGGTGGCTTTCATGGCCTGCTTTAGTTCTCTGCGCCGACCTTCGTATTGTAATAAATCATCGGCAAACTGCTCACCATAAGTCCGCCCCACTTCGGCCAGATAATTTATGGTGGCCACCGTACCTGCCAGTCCTTCATAATTCGGCATTCCGGTTTCAAATTTTAGGGGGACTTGAGAACTGGCGGCCTCAACTTTAACCGGAGACAGGCTTTCCAGGATATCCTTTTTGCCCCACAGGACTCCAATGTGTGGCCCAAAAAATTTGTAAACGGAGCAGACCAGAAAATCGCAACCCAGCGCCTGCACGTCGATTGGCCCGTGCGGCGCGTAGTGAACCGCATCCACATACAGCCATGCTCCAACATTGCGAGCCATGGCCGCAATGCGCGGAATCGGGTTAATGGTGCCAATGGCGTTTGAGGCCAATCCTACGGCAACCAGTTTTGTTTTGCTGGTTAACAGGGAGGCCAGATGATCTAAATCCAGCCGGAACGTTTCAACATCAAACTTAACCTGTTTTACCTGCACGCCGAGGGATTCTAGCGCTTTCCAGGAAGATGCATTGGCGTAATGGTCCAGCCAGGTCACTACAATCTCATCGCCGGGTTTTAACATGCGGCCAATCGTGCGGCTCATATTAAAGGTAAGGGTTGTCATGTTGGGGCCAAAAATAATTTCCTGCGGCGAAGGCGCATTCAGGAAATCGGCCATAGCTTCGCGGGCAGATTTTTCTACCTGCGCGCAGCGTTGGCTGACAATAAAATTGTTACTGGCCATAGAGTTTGCCGTGGCGAAATGATGGGCCACGGCGTCAATAACAGGTTGCGGGACCTGTGTGCCGGCCGGGCCATCAAAGAAGGCAAACGGGTGGCCCTGCTCATCGGTTTCTTGCAGCGACGGGAATTGATCGCGAACGGGGGAAAGGTTGATAGATAATGATAATTCAGTCATTCAAAGTCTCCTGGTAATGGTGGTAAATGGGCTGTATCCAAGAACAAGCCAGCAGTTTAGATGATAAGTGTGCAAATTGCAAAACCTGCACATCTAAGCTGAATGTGCAGGTTTTTGAAGGTAATCACTTTCTTTAGCGGCCTCCGGGTTACAGTGTAAGCCCGTAGTAGGCTGCGCCCAAAAGGGCCGGTTTTTTGTTAAGAATTACGTAAACCGGTATGTGCGCCAGCATATTTGAGAAGCGCCCTTTTTTTACAAATGCGGCCATAAAGGTGCCATCCTGCAGTTTGGGCAAAATGCGGGGGGGAATGCCTCCTCCCAGATAAACGCCCCCCAGGGCCATCACCTTAAGTGCCAGATTACCCGCCTCTGAACCGAGAATAGAAACAAAGGCATTGAGTGTTTCTATGCACAGTTCACTTTCCTGTTTAAGCCCGGCCTGGATGATGATGGGGGTGGGGTCATTGGCCTGCTCAAGGGCTTCCGCCACTTCTGACGATTCACTGGCGTATTGATTTTCTTTGAGGAAATTATAAATGTTGGGAATACCCAACCCCCCGGAGCAAACACGTTCGTAGCTGACGTGACTGTATTTTTCCAGTAGATTTTTTAATAACCCTACTTCAAAGAGTGAAGAGGGGGCAAAGCTGGTGTGCCCTCCTTCTGAGGCAACCACTTTGTAGGTGTCATCGTGATGAAAGAGAACGGCTTCTCCCAGGCCGGTGCCGGGCGCAATAACTGCTTTGTGTTCGCCCAGAGTTTTGTCCAACTGCTCGTTGTTTAACGGGGCCAGGTCGGTGGGCGGCAGGTTGGGTACGGCGTGGGCAATGGCTTCCAGGTCGTTTAACAGGGTTACTTGCTGTAAGTTAAATTTTTCGCGTAGCGATGTTTCCGAGATGTGTTCCCAGGGCAAGTTGGTGGCTTCAACGTGGCCGTTAACCACGGGGCCGGCCACGCCAAATACCGCTTTGGTTACGGTTATGTGGGTGTTTGCCAAAAACTTCTCAATGATGTCTTCTAAACTCGGGTGGTTCGCACTTTTAAAGGTGGCTTCAACTTCGGGTTCTACTTCTCCGGTAAAGGGAAAGATGGCGAGGTCTGTTTTTGTTCCGCCAATGTCTCCAATTAGTAACATGGATGGGGTCTCTCTTAATAATAGGTATCTATTTAGCAGGTAGATGATTTGTCGCAAAATCAGGCTGAAGCTAAAGCTGAGAAAACAGGGGGTCTCGATTGGAATGACTTACACTTACAAAAACGCGCCCTTTTTCTTAGCCTCAACCTGAATCGTTTATGCCCTCGTCCTGCTGAATTTGCAGTGATTGTTAGTTTGAAAACAGGAATTTTTCATTGACATAAAATTTGGAGTTAAAAGCCAAAAATTTAGCTTTTTGCGCCAACTAAGGCAATGAGCAAAGTATTTAATTCTATCATTCTGCTAATTCTGTTCTTATTGTAGCCCGGTTTAGAACAGAATTGCCGGAATGGTAGAATTTTGCCGGCGAAAAATATCAGATTTAGCAAAAACCCTCAAAAATTGATCGAATTAACTCTATATTATGTCAACGAAAACTTCTATTAAAAAATCATCGGTGTTGGGCCTTCTTCATAAACTCGGCCTGGCAATCTACAGCAGGTTCATCATCGCCGGCAACAACCGGGACATAAGTGCCGTCGCTCTGAAGGGTACGGGCATTAACATTATCTTTGGCAGTAGTGTCCAGAATATCCATCATCCGTTTTTTTAACCGAAAGTCTTCAATGGGAAAAAGCGTTTCAATGCGACGGTCCAGATTGCGGGGCATCAGGTCGGCTGAGCCCATGTAAATGTCAGGGGCGCCGCCGTTGTGGAAGTAATAGATGCGGGTATGTTCTAAAAAGCGGCTAACAATGCTGGTTACTCTGATGTTGTTGCTAAGGTTAGGGATACCGGGACGCAACCCGCATATACCCCGTACCAGCAGCTCAATTTGTACACCCGCTTGCGAGGCCCGATAAAGTTGCTGCGTGAATCTGGAATCGATCAGGGCGTTCATCTTAAAAATCAGTTTTGCAGGCACGCCCTTCTTTGCCCATTCAATCTCTCGTTCTATGAGTCTGGCAAAATTGCTGCGCAAACTGTCGGGGGCAACTAAAAATTTGTTGTAATTAAATTTTTTAGAGTAGCCGGTCAGGGCATTAAACAGGTCCGATGCATCGGACCCAAATTTTGGCTTGCAGGTAAATAGTCCCAGGTCGGTATAAATTTTGGCGGTCGTGGCGTTGTAGTTGCCTGTGCCCAGATGCACGTACCGCCGAATATTATCATCTTCACGACGAATAACCAGGCATATTTTGCTATGCGTTTTCAGGCTCATAAAGCCGTAGACCACGTGAACCCCTTCACGTTCCAGCCTTCTGGCCCAGCCAATGTTGCTTTCTTCATCAAATCTTGCTTTTAACTCTACCAGGGCCGATACTTGTTTTCCGTTTTCGCTGGCTTCCAGCAGGGCATCAACAATGGGCGAGTTGCTTCCGGCTCGATAGACCGTTTGTTTGATGGCCACTACTTTGGGGTCACGGGCCGCAGCTTTGAGAAAATCGACCACCGGCACAAACGAATCGTACGGGTGGTGTACCATAATATCGCTTTCTCTGATAGCCTCAAAAATCTCACTGCGCTGGGACATATTCCGAAGGCGTGGCGGGAGCGCCGGTACATGGGGAGGATCCTTTAAATCGGGCCGGTCTATGCTCATTAAACTCATCAAGCCGCTTAAGCCTAAGGGGGCTGCACCTTCAAAACTGTCTTCCTGAGAAACCCCCAGGTTGTTGGCTAAGATATAACGCACGTGGTCGGGTGAACTGTACTCCAGCGTTAAGCGCACCACAAAACCAAAACGGCGGCGGCGAACGGTGGCTTCAATGGCCTCCATTAAATCGCTGGCTTCGTTGGCTTCAATTTCCAGGTCGGCGTTGCGGGTAATGCGAAAATGATGCGCTTCTACAATTTCGTAGCCGGGAAAAAGGTCGTCAAGATTGTTGGCAATCAGGTTCTCTAACCAAACAAAACGAAAAATTCGACGTGTATCTGCTCTGGTGCGTGTTACCGGTACCAGACGGGGTAAGGTGTTGGGGACTTTAATTCTGGCAAAAAATTGCTGACCGGATTCCGGGTCGCGCACAATTACTGCCAGGTTCAGGCTCAGGCTGGAAATGTGGGGAAAAGGTCGACCGGGGTCTACCGCTAAAGGGGTGAGTACCGGAAAAATTTCATTCTTAAAATATTCATCAACCCCTTGCTGCTGAGACTTGTTTAATTCCTTGTAATTATGTAAATATATTCCCACCTTGGATAATTTATTGCGGAGTTCAAAATAGGTGCGATGCATTACCGCCAGGTTGGTACGCACTTTTTTGTGAATTGCCCGTAACTGTTCGCTGGGAGACAGACCGTCTGCGGGGGGGGTATTTACGCCGGCGGCCACTTGCTGCATCAAGCCGGCGACACGAATCATGTAAAACTCATCCATATTAGAGCTGTAAATAGCCAGAAATTTGACCCGTTCCAATAATGGATGACGTTCTTTTAGCGCTTCTTCAAGTACACGCGAATTAAATTCCAGTAAACTTAATTCACGGTTAATAAACAGCGCGGGGTTGTTAAGATCGTATTCTGTTTCGCCTGGAGTTGGTTCCGGGGTGTCTGCTTGATTGGGGCTATTTACAGGGTCTGTTGCAATTGTTGGCGCTACAGCCATAATATAGTCTCTTTAAAGTTAAGTGTTGTTTGACGCCACCAGGTTTATGCGAGGACAATCAGACAGCAGATGCGTAATTGTTCACCTTGTCGATTAAATCGGTCAAAATTAAACTTTTAGAGATTAATTCTTCGGCGCCGACTTCAAGGGCACGTTTGGCCTGGTCTCCCTTAATATAGGCCGACAGCACCAAAACGGGTATATCCTGGGTAGATGTGTCCTGTTTAATATGCCAGATAGCTGTAGCGCCATCCATGCCGGGCATCATTAAATCCATAATAATCAGAGAGGGGCGATGCTCTTTAGCCATATCGACGCCTGTCTGCCCGTTAGGCGCTTCCAGTACATCGTGTCCCGCGCGAGTGAGGGCTAAACGCAACAGCATAAGTTGGGTGGGTTCGTCATCGACGCAAAGTATAGTTGCCATAGGTTAAGAACTCCGGTGAAAGATGTGCAAACTTGGTGTGAGGTAATTCAAATTAGATTATACCACTATTACGGTTTCATTCAATAGTTAGAGGATGCTTTTTTCCGGATTTACACCCGTAATTTTGAAATTGTATGCTAAGATTTTAGCATAAATTGATTTTTTGTGAAATTGGCAAAATTGTTGACGTAAAACAAGAGGATATAGTATAATTTTTAGAGTAACACTTGCCGTGTTTATTTATTGTAAGCCCATCTAAAAAATTAATTGAATATTGGCCGGGACTTTCAAATTAAGAACAGAAGCACGTTTTTGATTTTGGATTGTTTTCGTTGATTGCATTTCGCGGTATGAAACGATATAATTAATTTGAAGTTAGAATTAGGAGTAGACTGTGACATCTGAGACCCAACGCTTGGAAAATTATAATCAACAAGGTGGCGGTTTTGAAGACAATATTTTGCCCAAAGGCGCTGTCTTGCAAAGCCGTTACGAGATTAAAAAAGTTTTGGGCGTTGGGGGCATGGGGGCCGTTTACCTGGCTCAGGATTTGCGTTTTACCGGGATTACCCGGTGGTGCGCCTTAAAAGAGATGATCAGTACTACCCCCGACCCTCATGTTCGCAGGCTGGCTGTGCAAAGCTTCATGCGTGAGGCTAACTTTTTGGTGCAGTTGCGGCATCCGGGTATTCCTCAAATATATGATTTCTTCACAGAGTCCGTTCGAAGCTACGTGGTAATGGAGTTTGTTGAGGGCAATAACCTGGAAGAGGTGCTGGAAGAAACACAGGGGATGCTGAAGGAAGAAACTGTTTTAGATTGGGCACTACAGGTGTGTGAGGTGCTGATATATCTGCATAACCAGAATCCACCTATTGTTTTTAGAGACCTCAAGCCGGCAAACATTATGTTGCGAGACGGTAACAAAATTTCGCTCATTGATTTTGGAATTGCCAAAGCATTTGAATCGGGCCAAAAGGGGACTATGATTGGTACCGAAGGGTACTCTCCCCCAGAGCAATATAAGGGCATTGCCGATCCACGTGGTGATATTTACGCCATGGGGGCCACCATGCATCATCTGCTAACTAAAAGAGACCCCCGGCTCGAGCCGCCTTTTACGTTTCATGAAGAACCTCCCAAACTGTTAAATCCGGCGCTGTCAGAAATGACCGACACGGTTATAATGAAGGCTCTTGAATATGATTCTGATAATCGTTATCCTTCGGCCCAAGCATTTAAGGATGCACTCAAGGCAGCTTTAAATAAAGAACATCCAACGCCGGATGCAGCGGCCGGTACACAAGTGTTGCCCAAGGGGTCTTCCACCACCCTTCTTTCTGAAAATGCAATTGCTCCTGCGCCTCAGCAACAAGCTCCTCCGCCCCAATACCCCCCCCAACAGCATCCGGCGCAATACCCATATCCGCCCCAATACCCCCCACCCCAGAATTATCCGCAACAGCCGTACCCGTTGCAATCCCCCTCACACTCATCCGGAATCCCGTTGCCTCCCAAATCGACG
>CAYWSS010000231.1:0-8269 GCA_964460505.1 uncultured Caldilineaceae bacterium
GTGCAAATTACAACACTACCATTGAAAGTCTGAATCGGCTGATAAAAGAGATCTCCGAAAATTCCGGGAGCGTGGGACTTACCTCTGAACAGCTTTCCCATGCCGCCGCTAATTCCGACGATGCTACCGCTCAGATTGTGGCCACGGTGCGGGAGCTTTCCCAGGGAGTAATTCAACAAACCGAAAGCATTACCCACGCTGCATCGATGGTAGAGCAATCCACCAGAGCCGTTGAAAGCGTGGCTCAGGGTGCGCAGGAACAGGCAGCCGCCGTGACCAGTTCGGCCAAGGTAGGCGGCCGGATTGCCACGGTCATTCAGCAAGTAACAGATAACGTGCAGCAGCTTGAAACCGTGCGTGAAAAAGTGGGCCTCTCTACCCGGAAAGTGGGCGAAATGGGCAAACGCTCGCAGCAAATTGGGGCTATTGTGCAAACCATCGATGATATTGCTTCCCAAACCAACCTGCTGGCGTTGAACGCGGCCATTGAGGCGGCCCGGGCGGGCGAACACGGCAAAGGCTTTGCCGTGGTGGCCGATGAAGTTCGAAAACTGGCCGAGCGTTCAAGCGCGGCCGCGCAGGAAATTACCGAGCTTATTTCCACGGTGCAGCACGTGGCCGGCGAAGCGGTCCAGGTTATGGAACAGTCTGCCGCCGAAGTGGACCGGCAGGTGGAGCAATTATCCGTTGCCACCAAAACCATGAATTCTTCTTCTGACCAACTGATGGAGGAGATGGAAACGGTTTCGGCAGTTGTGGAGGAAAACACCGCTGCTACAGAAGAAATGGCCGCCGGCGCCGGTGAAATTTCTGAGTTAATTGAAAGCGTGGCCGGCGTGAGCCAGGAAAACAGTGCCGGCATGGAAGAGGTAAGCGCCAACACCGAAACTATGGCAGCCCAGGTACAAAAAGTGAATTCCTCGGCGCAGATGTTAAATCGAATGGCGGATGGTCTGGCGATCGTGGTAGCCCAGTTTGTACTGGCTGATTCGCAGGGGGACTCAGCCCAGTTTGAAACCTTCAGGCAAGCGCATCTGCGCTGGGTAGAGCGCTTGCAAAATATGCTGGCCGGCAGAGAGCATATTCAAGATGGGGAGATGACCTCGCCCAGAGAATGTGTACTGGGGCGCTGGTATTACAACATCGGGCAGCGACAATTTGGGGATGTTCGGGAGTTCATCGATCTGGAAACACCCCATAAACAGATACACCAGGCAGCCATTGAGGCCGTCGCTGCCTACAACCGGGGCGACCACGATGCAGCCAGAGCCGGCGTTGACCAGGTGGCCCGCGTCTCTGACGAGATTGTGCGCCTGCTGGATGGGTTAGAGCGTCGAATTGATGGCAGTAGTGGGCGCAACGGGCGGTAATAAGCGCCGCAAGCCGGGGGGCTTGGGGGGTGTCCTCCCATTTTTTTACTCTTTCAAGTAAATTTATCAGGAGAATGTTATGGAACAGCTAACCAAACAATACAGGATCAATGCCGTAAATCTGGATTTGCGAAAGCAATTCATCCGTTTTGGGCCAAAAGATGTTCGCGTTTTAAAACGGTTGAAGCGCTGGGCGGATCGCTACGCAGATAAGATTGCCAAAGAGTTTTACGAACACCAATTTAGTTTTGAGCAAACCCACAATTTTTTTGATGCCTACGCCGCAAAAAAGGGGATTTCCATTGACGAATTGCGCCAGGGGTTAGAAAAAACCCAGGCCCAATACTTTCGTGACATTTTTGAGGAAGCGGCCAACGGTGGCGCGTTTGGCCCGAAATTTTTTGAACGGCGGCTGTTCGTCGGTAAGTTACACAATATAATTAATCTGCCCCTTAAATGGTACGTTGGCAGCTATTCCTGTTATGAAAATTTGGTGCGCAGGCAACTGTGCAAATCTTTTTGGTATAACCCTTTCTTTATCTACAGGGCCGAGAGGGCCATTTTTACCGTCTTTAACTACGATATGCAGGCCGTGACAGATGCTTTCTTTTATGACTACCTGCAATCCATTGGCCTGGACCTGACCAGAATTCAGGTGCCAAGCAAATCGCACGATCTGTCGGAGCATTATGACGCCTTGAAATCTGCCGTGCTGGACACGCTTGTAGAGACAGTCCGCACCAGTAACCAGTTAGCCGGGTCCAGCGCATTGCTGTCTGATACAGCCGGCCAGGCGGGGATGGCAACGTCTCAAATTGCTGCAACCGTTGATGAGGTAGCACTGGGCGCATCGCAGCAAGCGGAAGCTGCCACAAAAACCGTAACGCTGGTAGGGCAAATAACACAGGTAATTGACGGTGTGGCTGCCGGAGCAGTTGAGCAAGCAGCGGCCATTGATCGTTCGTCTCGTATAACTGAGCAGCTTTCAGGATCCATTCAACGGGTGGCAACCAATGTGGAACTTATTGAGCAGGTCAAAGGAAAAGTGGAATTATCTGCCTCCAAGGTTCAGGAAATGGGGAAACGGTCAGCCCAAATTGGGGCCATTGTTAATACTATTGATGATATCGCCTCGCAAACCAACCTGTTGGCGCTAAATGCGGCTATCGAGGCAGCGCGGGCCGGCGAGCACGGCAAGGGCTTTGCCGTTGTTGCCGATGAAGTGCGTAAATTGGCCGAACGATCAAGCGAAGCCACCAGTGAAATTACAGATTTGATTAGAACCGTGCAACGGGTGGTAGCTGAAGCAGTAAAATCTATGGATGAATCAGCTATTGATGTTGATCGGCAAGTGAGCGTAATCTCAGAAGCAACACAGGAAATGAATGGCTTTTCCAACGACCTGGTTGCGGCGATGGCTACCGTATCTGCCGTGGTAGAAGAAAATACCGCTGCCACTGAAGAGATGTCGGCCGGTTCCGGCCAAATGATGAACGCGGTTGAAGATATTGCCAGTGTGAGCCAGGAAAACAGCGCCTCGGCAGAAGAGGTAAGTGCCACCACCGCAGAGATGAGTTTTCAGATTACAGGTATTGCAGATTCAGCAGACAAGTTAAGAGAAATGGCAAATCGTTTAAACAATTTGGTTCAACAATTCAACCTGTCTGCCGATGGCTCTTCACCCACCTCCGGCAGCCATAGACATAACGGCAAGTAAAACTTAAAATATAACAAAAATATTCAAAACCTTTACTTTTAATTTATGGAGAAAACAATCAAAATTGCCGATAATGATATAGAGCGGCAGTTGAAATTAATGGCTGGTGTTTTTTGTACCTTATTTCAAGACGATAGTCTAATCTGTTCCAAGCTTAAGGAATTGGTATGCCAAAAATAGACCTCAGATTAGTTGATGAAGTTACAGAGCGACTCCCCAGTTTACCTCAGCCAACGCTAAAAGCGCTGCAACTGATTGACGATCCAAAGTACAGCGCCGGCAAACTGGCCGGAATTATCGGGATGGATCAGTCGCTGGCGGGGCGTTTATTGCAATGGGCCAATAGCCCCTTTTATGGGCTGCGTTACAAGGTTTCAACTCTGGAACGAGCCATAATGGTGCTGGGCACCCGGCAAATTCGAGAACTGCTGATGGCGGTATCTGTCAGTGAAATGCTGAACCGAAAAATGCCGGGATACGGCCTAAATCGTGGTGATCTGTGGCGACATTCAATCGCTGTGGCAGCGGGCAGCCGCTATCTGGCCCGTGAGCACCAATATGCGCAGCCGGAACAGGCTTTTATTGGTGGATTGCTGCACGATATTGGTAAACTTATTATGGATGAACTTTTAGTCATGGAAGAGAGCTGGGTGGCAGAGTGGAACCAGCTTAAAGAGGAAGGCGCATCATTTACAGACCTTGAGCGTTGGCTTTCCGGCTTTGATCACGCTCAGTTGGGGGGGCGTGTGGCTCAAAAATGGAACCTGCCGATGTCCCTGGTAGAGGCCATTACCTATCACCACCAACCCACCAAAGCTACAATTGAACCCGAAATAACCTACTGGATCCATTTGGCCGATGCTACCGCCATGATGCTGGGAATCAGCCTGGGCTGCGATGGCTTGAGCTATATACTGGATGAGGATACCGTTGAGGCCTCCAGGTTCCGGACGCTTGACCTGGAAAATCTGATGCAGGTTGAAGTTGAAGCGGTTTCCGGTGCGGAAGGGATGTTTTTGGTAAGAGCCTAAGTCGATTTGCGATTTTCGATTAAGACCTTGCCCAGAAACCATTCGCATCCAGAGGGCATTATAGCGCTCCAGAAAAGTTTTCGCCCAACAATTTACATCTTGCGTATTGCGTATAATTTTGCTCTTTACGCAATACGCAAAATGTGGCCGGCCCCAATTGGGTAAGTTATTTACGCACCATTCCTAAGTAACCGGCCGGCCATCAATTGAAATTCGTTTATGTAACTTTTACGCCCGGACAACTCAAGATAAGCCCGTAGTAGTCGAAAATATAGTAGAGGCGCTTTAACACCACAAAATGAGGGAAAAATGGCAAAAATATTGATTATTGATGATAACGCCATCATGAGAAAAAATATCTGGATTATGCTGCGACATGAGAAGCACACCATCCTTGAAGCCCAGGATGGCCCGGAAGGTATCGGCATAGCCCGGGCAGAAAATCTTGATCTCATTTTGCTGGATTTTATGCTGCCGTATATGTCCGGCGAACAAGTAGCCCGATATATGAACGAGCACGATGAGTTACGGGACATCCCCATAATTGTTCTAACGGCTATGAACCAGCCTGATCTTGTCATGAACATGCTTAAGTTGGGAAGTGTGCGTGATTATCTGCTAAAACCCATCAAAGCCGAAACACTCCGTGGTCGCGTAAGGGCAATTGTGGGCGATATTCAGGACGAACCTGAACCAACATTGGAAACAGCAGAAGGTGAATCTGAGGAGGAAGCACTGGCGGAAACAGAAAGTATCTCGCAAGTAGATTCCGGTGCAGAAGCGCAACCTGAGCTTCAAAGCAGTTAACTGACGTATCTTCTCCCCAAAAAGAAGCTACTAACTGACGGGAAAATCCTGAGAGGGGTAAATACTTATGGTAACCAAACTGACGTTTGATATTGAAGCAGACGAACTTGAAATATGGATTGATGAAGTAAACGAACATATGCAGGTGATGGAGTCCGGTATTCTAAGGCTGGAAAGTGGCACCGACCCGGACCTGGTAAACTCTGTATTTCGGGCGGCGCATACCATAAAAGCGTTAGCCGGCACCGTGGGACACCACCAAATGGCAGATTTAACCCACACTATGGAAAACCTGTTTGACGCTATGCGAATGGATAAAATGGTGCCCACTCAATTAATAATTGATGATCTTCTCTCGGCGGTTGACGTCTTAAAGGTTTTGCGTGATGAACTCATCAACCTGGAATCCAGCGGGATTGATGTTACCCCAACCCTTGAAGCCCTAAAAGCAGTCAGTGAGGAAGGCTCCGGCAAAAATGGTTCGGGGCCTGCAAAAAAGGCCGGGGACAGGGGGGAAAACCAGCTTTTGGATGAGCAGCGAGCAGCAGTTGAAAAAGCAGAAGCGGAAGGAAATGAAGTGCTTGAGGTTGAGATACACACCAGCCCGGATACCTTTGCCCCCGCCGCAAGGTTGATGCAGGCCGCCATGGCCCTGGAAGAGGTGGCCCGGATAATTGCTCAAAACCCCTCCCTGACCGATTTGGCAAACGGTGAACACGATGGAAATGTGTGGGCTGTAATTATTCCAAAAGATAACAACCCGGAAACGGTTAAAAAAGTTCTGGCTGACGTGGCCGACCTGTCCGGCTTTGAGGTGCGTCCCCTGGTGGTTGCCCCGCCGGCTCCCGTAGAAGCGCCAAAGGCCGCTACTGCCACTGCATCCAAAGCTGACCTGGGTACAGAAAAAACGGTTCGGATCAGCGTAGAGCGGTTGGATGCGTTAATGAATTTAGTGGGCGAACTGGTAACAAATCGCAATCGGCTGGAGCGGGTTGAAGACGATTTGCAGGCAATGTACGGCAAAGAGAATATTGTGGGTGAGTTAAATGAAACTTCAACCCATATGGCCCGCGTAGTAGACCAACTGCAAGAAGAAGTGATGCGGGCCAGAATGTTGCCCATCCATACCCTGTTTGATAAATTTCCCAGAATTGTGCGGGATACGGCCAGAAACGCCGGGAAGCAGGTAGATCTGGTTATTGAAGGCGGGGCAACAGAACTGGATAGATCCTTGATTGAAGTCATTGGCGATCCGCTCATCCACCTGCTGCGCAATGCCGTAGATCACGGCATTGAGCCTCCCGAAGACCGGATAGCTGCCGGGAAATCTCCCACGGGCGCGGTGCAATTATCTGCAGCCCACGTAGAAGGCCAAATTGTCATTTCTATTGTAGATGATGGACGCGGCATTGATCCCGACAAGGTGCGAAAAGCAGCGGTAAAACGAGGGCTGCTTACCGAAGATCACGCCGCTCAACTTAGCGATTCAGAAGCAATTGACATTATTTTTGAACCTAACCTGTCCACCGCAGAAAAACTCACCGGAGTTTCGGGCCGGGGGGTGGGCATGGACGTGGTGCGAACCAACGTTGAGCGCTTGAGCGGATCTGTGCTGATAGACAGCGAATTGGGGTCGGGAACGACCTTTCGGGTTACCCTGCCGCTGACTCTGGCTATTGTAGAAACAATGCTGGTGCAGTTATGGAATGCGGTCTATGCCATCCCGCTGACCAGCATCAATGATGTGCTTTATTTATCGGAAGTGGAAACCAACACAATCACCGGTCATAAAACCATTCGCTGGCGAGGCTCGGTGCTTCCGCTGATCGATTTGCAACAATTTTTTGATGATGCTCGGTTACCGGAAGTTCAGTCAGACGGCACCAGAAAGGCCATTGTATCGGTTACCTGGGGAAAACAAAAATCAGGGTTGGTGGTTGATAAAATTATTGGTAAACAAGGAATTGTGGTGAAATCGCTCAGCTCAATTATGGGCGAAATTCCCGGAGTGTCCGGCGGCACCATTTTAGGGGATGGACGGATTGCCCTGATTATGGATGTTCCCAGCCTGATGAATGCTGCGTTACGGGCACGGAGAGGGGGCACAGGTTAAATAATGGCCGAAAAAATTGATTCCAAAACCATGCATTGGGAAAACCTGGAAGAGTCTGGAATAGGGCTTGTTGAGCTATTGCAAGCCGGGCTAAAAAACGTGGCGCAAGGTTTGTCTGATATGGTGGGACGACCCATTTCGGTGGCGGCCACCCATACAGAAACGTTACCTATTGGCCAACTCCCGGAATGGCTCGATAACCCGGAAGCGGAAATGGTGGGCGTATATCTTCTTATTGACGGCGCTATCTTTGGGCAGGTCATCCTGATATTTTCGCTGGGTGAGGCCCTGCACCTGGTAGACCTGCTTCTTGGTGAACCCTCGGGCACCACTACCGAACTGGACGAACTGGGGCGCTCGGCTCTGGCCGAAACCGGAAACCTGGCGACGGCCTATTTCTTAAATGAAGTGGCCTCCCTGACCGGAACAGAATTACGACCGTCGCCGCCGGCAGTTATGGTGGATATGTTGGGGGCCATTTTTAACGTTATTTCCGCGCCTCTGGCCGCGGTTAGCGATAATCTGGTCATAGTAGAGGCAGAGTTTAAGGAACCTGATCGCACTGTAACCGCCCATTTCTGGGTTTTGCCGTACCCCTCGGAAGATGTGTAATCATCTTGCCAATTAACATCTGTAAATATAAAAGAGGATTTCTGTGCCTGAGAATGTTCACTCGGTTTCCATTGGAGAATTAGTAATAAGCAACAAACCCGGCGATGTGCTGGTTGCTTACGGGCTTGGATCATGCGTGGCCGTAACTATGTACGATCCAACAGCCGGCGTGGGCGGAATGATTCACTCACTACTTCCAAAATCATCAAAAAACGATGGCGCTACTGCCCCAACCGCCAAGTTTGTAGACCAGGGGGTACCGCTTCTTATTGATAAGGTGATAAAGGCCGGCGCCAAACGCGAGCGATTGTTAGTGTATTTGTGTGGCGGCGCTCAAATGTTATCTGCCCCGGGATTTAAAAATTCGCTAAACATTGGCGAACGAAATGTGGAAGCGGCCGAAGCAATGTTAAAAGAAACCAAGTTTCGCATTCGGGACCACTCTACCCGCGTCGATGATCGTCTCACGGTGCGACTCTCTATTCACGGCGAGCGGCCAGCGGCTCTGGGTCGTCAAGGCTCCGGCCTACGGCTCGGTCTCGCAGCTGGCGTTCCCGATCACGACCGAGGCCTCTATCTGCGGCGCACCCTGCTGGTCGCCGGACGGCGCCAAGATCGT
>CAYWSS010000232.1:0-8239 GCA_964460505.1 uncultured Caldilineaceae bacterium
TCGCCCAAGGCAGGCACAAGACCTGCCGCTACACCACGGAAAATACCAAAGATCCCAAATTCCCTGAATAAAGGTGACCGTCACTTTGGGCCGGACAGCCCCCCTTTTGTCGTCTCAAGTGACTATCACCTGTAAATTCAGAGAGGTGGGTAATCACCCAGGGCGATCAATTGACAATGTAAAAATTTGCAAAATTCTGCGGCATGGGTAACATACAGAACGTGCATTGCGGCGTTGCGGCAATGTACATGGGAACAAAAATAGAATAGTAACTATTTCTCTATATGGCAGAGGTCAGGAAGGAGCAATGCTGTATATGGACATTAAGTTACTCAGGCACGTTATTACAAATAAGTTAATCGCCTTTGTTAACCTGTTTATCCATGATCAATGGGAATCTGCGTCGCCTCCGGCTAAGGATGCGTTGCAGCAAGAAATTTATCAGATAGAACAATCTCTGGTAGAGATTGCCACTCGCCCCAGCCGCGTTATTAGAAAACCCCAACCGCTAACAGAACAACAGAAAATAATAGACCTGGCCGGTTAGATTAGGCCAAATTGTATTCTATTCAATTTTTTATTGTTCCCAAAAAAATCCCACCCAATATGGGTGGGATTTTTTTTAGTTAAAGGCCACGCTTTAAGTGGCAATGGTATATCCTCTACGCGGAATTGTTACGATAAACTCCGGTTTACCGGGGTCTTCTTCAATTTTTTTACGGATATTCTTAATGTGCATCCGAACTAAATCGGGGCTGCCACTCTCAGAGGGATAGTCCCACACTTCCTGAAGTAATCTGTCGCTGGTAAACACTTCATCAGAATGAGTCATTAAGTGAAAAAGCAGGTCAAATTCAACCGGAGTGAGAGTCGCTTCCGTTTTACCGGTGGTAATTGTGTAATTGCGGCGGTCCAGAACCATATTATTTACCACAACGTTTCTGCCCGGTGATTTCGTTTTATCAGGAAATACCCGCCGCAAAATCGCCTGGATTCTGAGAACCAACTCTTCCAGATCAAACGGTTTGGTCAGGTAATCATCGGCCCCAACTCTAAAGCCTTGCACTCTGTCTTCGGGGCGCCCAAGTGCGGTCAGAAACAGAATGGGCACCCCCGCCAGGTCTGGGTCGGCGCGCAGTTTCTGGCACGTTTCCAGCCCCCCCATTCCAGGCATTACTACATCCATTACAATTAAATCGGGATTATGCCGTCGAGCCATTTTTATGGCTTCTAAGCCGCTGTACACAACTGATACCAGATAGTGTCTGCGCAAAGTCGCCTCGATTGATTTGGCCACTTCGGGATCATCATCCACAACAAGTATTCGGAGACTGCGTTCTGCAACAGGTATGCGCCTGCCCATATGTTCACCTCTATAATCATTAAACTAACGCCGGTAACAAAATTATAACACAAGGTTAAACTTGAGCCAATCGCCACGAATTTAACTTCCTTTTAATTTACCCATAGTATCATCCAGAAAATACGCAGAAGACATAAAATTTGTACCAAGAGGCCATTGACTTCTATTATGAAGTACGATACAATTGAATCGACTGGTATACACTGGTATACCCTTGTCTTACTTAAGAAGAGTCCAGATAGTGAATAGAGAGGTTTATGTATCTGGATAAGCAACATCCCAGGCCTGTTTATCTACAGCTCAAAGAAATGTTACGGGGGCAAATTGAACACGGACATTACCTGTCTCACCAGCAACTGCCCTCTGAACGTGATTTGAGCCAACACCACAATTTAAGCCGTATGACGGCTCGTAAGGCATTAAAAGCGCTTATTGCCGAAGGATTTGCCTACACGCGGGCCGGCAAAGGGACTTTTGTTAGTGATTTGTCCTGCAAAATGTGTAAAGACACACCTCAATTGGTTGGGGGTTCAAGTTTTGGGGCGCAGGTTACCCATCCCTATTTCCGGCAAAAATTACTTGACCCGCTATTATCATTTGACTGTGTGGGCATTGAACAGGGAATAAACGAGGTGTTGGCCGCTCATTCGCTTGAAACAGTAGCAAGCAAGCTGTTTCCGGAGATAATTCGCCATTTGGAGCAGCAATGGGTAGCCAAAAAAGTAAGCTTACCCGCTTATAACTACGCAATCACCACCCTGCGTTCTCAACTGATTTCTATGGTCAACGCCACGGCTATGCCAAAGACGGGGCCAAAAATCTTGCTGGGGTGCGCGCCGGGCGATTTACACGAAATTGGATTACTGTTACTGGCTTTAAGTTTACGGAGACGCGGATATTTGGTCATTTATATGGGGCCGAGTTTTGCCCCGGGTGAATTTAACCAGGTTATCAATACCGCCCGCCCGCAGTTGATTTGTCTTTCTGCGGCTACTGAACAATCTGTAAACAGTCTGCACTTTCTCAGTAGCCAATACGCAAATAAAACCAAGGGAATTCAGTTACATCAAAGATCGTTACTTACATTTGGGGGCGTATTTTTCAACAAAAATCCGGAGTTAGTGTCTAAAATCCCGGCAATCTATTTAGGAAGCTCAATAGAAAAAGCCGTGGATAAGATACAAGAACTTCTTTCTGTATAAAACTTACAGAAACAAAATATTACTAACTGCGTATTAATAGATAAGCCGCCTTAATTGAGGCACCGACGATGTTAGACTATGGAATGAACATCCCAATATTTCCGCTGAATACCGTTTTGTTTCCCGGAATGATGTTACCGCTGCACATTTTTGAGGATCGATATAAATTAATGATTCAACACTGTCTGGCGGATGACAATATATTTGGGGTTGTATTAGCCAAAACTAAACAGGCCCAGGCCCCGCAAGCAATTAACGTTTACACTGATGATATTTACCCGGTGGGAACTACAGCGCAAATTACCGCCGTAGAACACCTAAAAGACAATCGAATGAATTTGATCACCGTTGGCGCAGAAAGATTTATCATTAAAAATATAAAGTCAGGCCAACATAATTTCCTTATTGGAGAAGTAGACCCTTTTCCAATGCCAGGCAAAGAAGATACCGTTGAAATAAACGATATGGCAAATAAATTAAAGCCCATGGTACAGGAATATATTGAGCATTTGGCTGATGCATCGGGTGAAGATATTTCAAACGCCACCCTGCCCTCCAATCCCAAGGCGCTGGCATACCTGGCCGGTACGGCAATGCAAGGGCCGTTGACGGATAAACAACAACTATTAGCGTCCGGTTCGCTGAGTCAGCTCATTTTAAAAACAGCCAACGTGCTTGACAGAGAAAACAAAATATTAGCTTATATGATAAATGCGTACCATGCGCATCAACAACTGGAAAAATTACCGTTTGTAGATTACTCACTCAATTAACCTGATCTGCCACATTCAGGTCTAAGCCTAGAGTTTGGCCGGCATTTTGTTTACTTTGGAGGCAATATTATCTGCCGGCAAGTTAGGGAGAGAGGGAAAAAATAAAAGGTGAGGAAATGATTATGGCAACAACATGGGCACCAGATGAAGCATTGTTCAGATTGAGTATTGCAAATCTTGCCGCAACTGCACCAGTATCTCCCAAAGAAGAAAAACGCCTGATTAATATTATGGTTAAAGGGAAAGAAGCGTCTTTGCGCCTGGCAACAGGCAAGAGAAATATAACCACCGACGAATGGCAACATCTTAGCGCGCAGGTAAAAGAAGGGGCTGCTGCCCGCAGAACGCTCATTCAATCTAACGGCCGGTTGGTAATAAGCATCGCCAGCAAATATACCGGCCACGGGTTGAGCCTGGCCGAACTTTCTCAAGAAGGGGTGCTGGGGTTGATTAGAGCCATTGACAAATTTGATACCAGCAAAGGCGTTCGGTTAAGCACGTATGCCAGTTACTGGATTAGGCAAAGCGTTAGCCGCGCTGTGGCCGTACAAACGCGCGTCATTCGCTTGCCTGTTCACAAAGTGGACCATTTGGGCAAAATAAAAAAAGTGATGGGCCAACTTACCCAGCAACTGGGACGTGCCCCCGAACTGGAAGAAATTGCCGCCCAAACCGGCGACGATCCCAAGCAAATTCATGATTTGCTGAAGGATGGTCAGGAAACTCTCAGTCTGGAAGAGCCTGTTGGTGATGACGGAGCTACTTTGGCTGATTTTGTTGAAAACGATATTTCCCAGGCATTGGAAGATCAGGTTGATTCTACCTTGCTGGAAAATGAAATTAGGCAGGCGCTTTCTGGGTTGACAGCCCGCGAAAGCCGCATTGTGGAACTGCGCTATGGCCTGCGCGATGGCCAACCGCTTACCCTGCAAGATGTGGCGGAGCGATTTGGCTTAACCCGCGAGCGGATTCGCCAGATTGAAAAAGAGGCGCTGGCCAAGCTGCGCAAGCCACATCACGCCAGCCGGTTGATTGGTTTTGTCAACTAATTACGCTGAACAAACAAAAAAAGCCCCCGACACCTTGGATGTCGGGGGCTTTTTATTTGGCCCCATAGGGCAAACTAATAGCTGGTCCTGTGTAATCATTCAGCCCCTCGTTCCCACGCAGAGCGTGGAAACGCATACTTGGGCGATTGCGGCGCACAAGTGCCCGGTACAGCGCATCCTGGGATGCATTCCCACGCAGGAGCGTGGAAACGAGGGGAGGGACTGAACGCTTACGGTCCTGTGATGCTTGCGTTTACCGTAACCGGGCCGAAATTGTGGCCCATCCAAGGAAGATGAGCATCCCAGGCAAAATAATTCCCCACAGGCCACCGGTAAATAAGCCCAGTAACAGAAAAGGTGCTGTTCCCAGAATTAACGAACCGGCAACAATATGCCGCAAATACCGGGAGCGACGTTTGCCCACCCCCCATCGTACCGCCTCTGCAATAAATCCGGCAATTGCCGGAGCCACAAAAATTCCCACGATCAGAATGATAAAAAACCAGCCAATTCTACCTAAAATAAAGGTAAACAATCCGGCCGCCACCAGCGAAAGTGGCAGCGCAATGACCGCAGCAATAATGTAATCCAGGTTGTTTCCGGAATAGTACTTGTCTTCCTGCTCTCGAATGCAGTCCGGGCAGCGAAAGCCCACCGGCGTTCTGACGGCACATCTGGTGCAAATATATTTGTTGCACTTGTTGCAGCGCAGGCCCGTTTCCACCTCCGGATGGCGATAACATTTACCAATGCCCCCCTCAATAACAACTTTCACCTCTTCTTCATCACGGGATACGGGCCTGTTTTTTGCAGCCAGTTTTTCTTCTATCAAACGCAAACCTGCTGCCGCATCTTCATTACCGGGGTCAAGTTCCAAAACTTTGGTGAAACATTTCTGTTTATATGCTAACGCATCAACCACCCCGGCCAACCCAAGCCACGCCTCGATATTTTCCGGGGTTTGCTGCGTGGCCCTGGTAAGCAACCGACGCGCTTCTTCTGCATCGCCCACACGGGCAGCGGTTAAGCCTTGCTGAACCAGATTTTTTACTGTATTACTCATCGGTTATGGTATCCTTTGTTGCGAATTTACGGATTTACAAATCTGCGAAGATGCAAAGGAATGTATGATGCCGGCCGGCTCGCTGAGTTTTATATTCGTGCATTCGTACATTCGCAGTACTCGCATTACCGTTTGCCGGTTTGGTAGCCAAGACGGCGCATCAGGGTTCTGTAAAAATAGTTACGCGATTGTAAACGTACAAAATGACCGGCCCACGGCCCGGCAGTCATTACAATTTCGTCGCCGTTGCCCAGCTCAATTTCAAATTGACCATCAACCGTAAGCGCCGCGGTGTGGTCCGTTGAAATTTGTACCCGAATGGTTGCCCCTTTAGACAACACAATGGCCCGGTCCAGACTTAAATGCGGGGCCAGGGGAATGAGCAAAATATTTTCCAGTTCCGGCGGCAAAATGGGACCACCCGCGGCCAGGGCATAAGCGGTTGAACCGGTAGCCGTGGCCAGAATCAAGCCATCGGCGGTGTAGGTGGTTAGAAAACCATCGTCAATATAAGTATCCAGCCGGATAACACGGGCCAACCGGGCCCGGCTAATTACAATTTCGTTAAGCGCATCGTACACCATGCAGGCTTGTCCGGCCCGGTGATGTTTGGCATGAACCATCATCCGCTTTTCAATCCAATAATCGCCAAACATGGCTTGCTCAACCAGGTCAGGCCATTCGGCAGGCTGCACCTCGGCCAAAAAGCCCAGCCGCCCCATATTGACGGTTAGGATGGGAATGTTGTGCCTGGCCGTTAGCCGGGCGGCGCGCAACATTGAGCCATCCCCTCCCAGCACAATAACCAAATCAGATTTTTCCAGCGACTCCTTGACCGCTGCCTCGTCCCAGCTTGAACTGACCCAGGCCGATGCTCCCAAACCTTCAATATACTCAAATATTTCTGCCGCCATCACCCTTGATTCTGCCAGTTTGGGGTGATAGAGCAAGCCTACATTCTTAAAAGTCAGCTGCCGGGAGCGGGACGTTACCCCTGGGTTGCTCATCCGTTATAATCTTTCTTTCAACCAGCCAATCAATTCTGTCAGGTTTACATTGGTTTGCCGGCTATTGCTCATACTTCGGACAGTGGCCTGGCCGGCGCGCACTTCGTTTTCGCCAAGGATTATGGCAAACACGGCCTTATTTCGATGGGCGGCTTTTAGTTGAGCCTTGAGACTGCGATCACCCGGCGTAAACAGCGCTCCAATATTTTCGCCGTGCAGGGTTTCGACCAGTTTCACCGCTTCTAATTTGGCAACTTCGCCCAAATACGAAACGGTGACTGTTGGCAATGGGTCCTGCGGGGGTTCAATCCCCAGGTGGCGCAGCGCAATCACATATCGCTCAATGCCGGAACCAAACCCAATGCCGGGCGTTGGGCGTCCGCCAAGTTCCTTAATGAGGCCATCGTACCGGCCACCACCGCAGATGGTATCCTGGCTGCCCAGACCATCGGCCTTGATTTCAAATACGGTTTTGGTGTAATAATCCAGGCCGCGCACAATCTTGTAATCAACCACGTAGGGCCGGTCAATCGCCTCCAGATAGGTTTTAAGGCGGGTAAAGTGGTCGTCGCACTCCGGGCAAAGATGGCCGGTTATATGCGGAGCGTTTTCCAACAGCGGCTGAGTGGCTTTTTCTTTGCTGTCCAAAATACGTAACGGGTTCTTTTTCAGGCGCATCTGGTCATCGGGAGGAAGTTGCCCTTCGTACCGGGTAAAATATTCAACCAGCTTTTGCACGTAGGCCGGTTTGCAGTTGGGGCAGCCGGTAGAATTTATATATAGACGCAGCCCGTAAAAACCAAGATTGGTAAACAGATGCCAGGCCACGTTGACCACTTCCACATCTACGGCCGGATCTTGCTCCCCAATCACTTCAATATCAAACTGACTGTGTTGCCGGTATCGTCCGGCCTGGGGGCGTTCGTGCCGAAAAAGGGGGCCGGTAGTCCACACTCGCAGTGGCGCGGGCCGGGTGTGCATTCCATTTTCCACGTAGGCCCGCATAATGCCGGCTGTAAATTCGGGGCGGAGGGCTAACTGGTCGCCGTCGCGGTCCTCAAAAATGTACATCTCTTTTTCTACAATGTCGGTCCCTTCACCCACCCCGCGAATAAAGAGCCCGGCCTGTTCCAGCACCGGCGTATCAATCCGCCGGTAACCGAACAAGTCGGCGGTTTCCTGAATTTTGTCCAAAATAAAACGCCAGTAGGGTTGGTCGTCAAAAAGAACATCGCGCATACCGGTGATGCGTCTGTATTTAGCCAAAGTTTTACTTCTCCTCGTATAAGATAGTGATTGGAGTACGGGCTTTATACTGAGATTAGTTTGAAACCGGAACTTTTTAGAAAGATGAGGTGTCATGCCCGAATGTACCTGCGGTCGGGCATCCAGCGGGGCCTGCAAGTGTGGATTCCCGCTAAAAGCACGCGGGAATGACATCTCAAAAGTTCCGTTCTCATTCTGTTTTCAGTATAGTCCGTAACTTTGGAGATAGCAGACTAAAGTCTGCGCTCCATTACTACTCCCTTTTGGGTAAATTTGAATGGGGGGATTATAGCGTAATTTTTTAGGGATGTCTAAGACAGTTCAGAAAAAACAGTTGTACCTGTCTTTAGGAATGGGGCAGGTGTAACACCATACGCATCAAGTTTATAATCAGGGTAACTTGAGGCAATCGGGACGGATTTTACTCACAGGCTGAATAAAATTGTAAATGGTAAATTATGAATGGTAAATTGTAAACAAAATGCCCCCTTGAGACTCAATTCAGGAAGAAAGACC
>CAYWSS010000233.1:0-8231 GCA_964460505.1 uncultured Caldilineaceae bacterium
GGGGGGGTAAAAACGGCAAAAGGACGCTACTATAGCGGCTACAAAGGTGTGTGCCAAGTAGTTACCTTTACACAAGCAATTTCAGGTTAGTGAGAAATTTACATTGTCAAGTTTAGGGGGGGCCGTTGACCAGCTACGGCGATTGCGACGTTAGTTATTTTGAAAGTATGTTTTCAGGAGATAATGTTGTTGTTAACTCAAGATCAGGTAATGTTGATTACGGGCACTCGTAAAGGCATTGGGAAGTATTTGGCTGAATATTACGTTCAAAAAGGATTTCAGGTAATTGGATGCAGCCGTGGATCGGTTGATTTTGAACTAGAAAATTACTGGCACTTTTGCCTGGATGTTGCCGATGAGCAAGCAGTAAAACAACTTCTTTCTCAAGTTCGCAAGAAGTACCAGCGACTCGATATATTGATCAACAACGCCGGCATTGCTTCTATGAATCATAGCTTATTGACCCCGCTTGATACGGTTCACAATATTATTAACACCAACTTTGTCGGCTCATTTTTGTTTTGCCGTGAAGCAGCCAAGCTTATGCGGAAGAGGCACTATGGCCGGATTGTTAACTTTGCAACAGTGGCTACCCCGTTAAAGCTGGAAGGGGAGGCTATCTACGCAGCTTCTAAAGCAGCGGTGGTCAGCCTGACTGAAGTGTTAGCCAGAGAACTGGCCGAACTGGGCATAACCGTTAATGCCGTTGGGCCAACTCCGGTAAAAACCGATTTGATTCGCTCGGTCCCAAAAGAAAAAATGGACAATCTGATTGCCAGGCAGGCGATTGGCAGGCTAGGCAAATTTCGTGATATTTCTAATGTAATTGACTTCTTTATTCAACCGGAAACAGATTTTGTTACCGGCCAGGTGCTGTACTTAGGAGGAGTTTGATGTTTCTCGACTTCTTACTTGAGTTGTTTCACCAAAATCGCCACAATGAAGCCATTGTTTGGCAAGATAAGGTGTGCAGTTACCAGTGGCTTTTAGAGCGGGTAAACCATTGGCAAGAGACTTTGCGAGTTGAAGAAATTGAGTCAGGAACTGTCACCATTTTGGAAGGTGACTTTTCGCCTGACACAATTGCCCTTTTTCTGGCTTTAATTAAACAAGGTTGCATTATAGCGCCCCTTTCAAAATCGGTTCAGGCTAAAAGGGCAGAATTTATTGAGATTGCTCAAGCTGAAATTGGATTTTTTCTTAACGAAGACGATCAGGTTGAGATTGAACGATTTCCCTACTCTGGCGAACACATGCTGTATGATCAATTGCGGGCATTAAAACACCCGGGGTTGGTCTTGTTTTCATCTGGGTCAACAGGTAAAAACAAAGCAGCAGTGCATGATCTTTCAAGATTGCTCCAGAAATTTCAAACCAAACGGCGCAATTTTAGAACGCTGACCTTTCTGTTATTTGACCACATTGGCGGCATTGACACATTGTTTTATTCTTTGTCAAACGGAAGCTGCATTATCACTGTAGATGATAGATCGCCGGCCTCGGTTTGTAAAGCCATTGAAACCCACAAAGTTGAGGTTTTACCGGTTTCACCAACATTTCTCAATCTTATGATTTTGAGCGAAGCGTATTCAAGATACGATTTATCTTCCCTCAAATACATCACCTATGGTTCAGAAGTAATGCCTAAAACAGTGTTGGATAAATGCGTAGAATTATTTCCGCCCGTAACCATCCTGCAAAAATATGGCGCTACAGAAGTAGGAACACTGCGCTCTAAATCCAAAAATTCCAACTCCCTTTGGGTTAAAGTGGGGGGCGAAGGTTATAAGACCCGGATCGTAGACGGCATCTTGCAAATCAAAGCCCAATCGGCCATGCTAGGATACCTTAACGCCTCCAGTCCATTTACAGAGGACGGTTGGTTTAATACTGGCGACAGGGTAGAAGTAGATGGTGAATATATCAAAATATTGGGACGAAAATCGGAAATTATCAACGTAGGTGGCGAAAAGGTCTATCCGGCCGAGGTTGAGAGTGTTATTCAGGAAATGGAGCATGTGGCGGAAGTGACAGTTTATGGCGAGAAAAGTTCCATTACGGGCAATATTGTCTGCGCCAGAGTTAGATTGTTAAACGGCGAGTCTCGTAGAGAATTTAGCCGGCGTCTGAAAAAACATTGTCGCCGGCGGTTACAACACTATAAAGTGCCGGTCAAGGTTTCTTTTGTTGACAAAAAACAGCATAATGGACGGTTCAAAAAGATTCGCCAAATACAAGACGCTCTAAGTTAGAGCAGTGGTATCGGGCAATTTCGCTAATATCGAGCATGCCTAATTTTGACAGAAATTTGTTAAGCTATTCTCTTAACAAGATTAACAACAACTGCCAAGGCTAACCCAAATGTGAATTACCTTAAGTAGTTCACAACTTTGGTGGCCTGGTGATCATTTGCCGTTGGCTGAAACCTCTTGTCAAAATCAAGGGAGGCCGTTAGCAAAATGAACGAGAAAAAATATACATGCTTGTGCATATCAGATTTTAATATAGACAACTTTGTTGGGTATCTCAGCAATGATCCAATTCCTCCTACTGTTGCAGCAACGCATACGCCATTTGGTCAGGTTATCCAGGTATTGTTGGACGAAAACCTGAAATACTGGCAGCAATCTCTGGATTTTGCCGTAATCTGGACTCAACCTCGGAGTGTTATTGAGGCTTTTAAACACGTTTTAAATTTCGAAAACATACCTGTAGACACGATACTTGGGGAAGTAGACAAGTTTGCTGACCTCTTATTAAAAGTTAGCCACAATGTGGATTTTGTCTTTGTCCCAACCTGGGTTTTACCCCCACACTACCGGGGCTTGGGGATGCTTGATCTAAAAAGTGGGGTTGGATTGGCCAACATCTTGATGCAAATTAACCTCAGGTTGGCTCAACATCTGGAAAAAACCTCAACTATTTATCTCTTAAATACTCAGCGCTGGATCGAGTTGTCTGGTGGAAAGCGTGCCTTCAATTTCAAATTATGGTATATGGCCAAGGTTCCCTTTAGCAATCAAGTTTTTAAGGAGGCCGTCAAAGACATTAAGGTTGCCTTAAATGGCATTGGCGGACAGGCCAGGAAACTCATTATCCTCGACCTTGATGATACATTGTGGGGCGGAATAGTAGGCGATGTGGGTTGGGAAAATATACAACTGGGAGGTCACGATCCGGTGGGGGAGGCCTTTGTTGATTTTCAAAAAGCCCTGAAGTCGCTGACAAATCGCGGCATAATTTTAGGCATTGTCAGTAAAAATGAAGAGTTTGTGGCCCTGGATGCCATTGAACACCATCCGGAAATGGTACTGAGATCTCAGGATTTTGCCGGTTGGAAAATCAATTGGCAAGACAAAGCTCAAAATGTCATCGATTTGGTTTTGGACCTAAATTTGGGACTTCAATCGGCTGTATTTATTGATGATAATCCGGTGGAACGGGCTCGTGTGCGAGATATGCTGCCGGATGTTTTTGTGCCGGAATGGCCGGTAGACAAAATGTTGTACCCACAAACGTTGTTAAACTTATCTTGTTTTGATACGCCGTCCGTGAGCCAGGAAGATCTAAAAAGAGCTAAAATGTATACCGAAGAACGGCACCGGGCAGCATTAAAAAACCGGGTTGGTTCTTTAGATGAGTGGTTAAAGACCTTAAATATCACCGTAAATGTGGAAGATTTTAACCCATTGAATCTCCCCCGAACGATTCAGTTGTTGAACAAGACAAACCAAATGAATCTTGCTACCCGGCGTATGTCCGAAACAGAACTGGTAGCGTGGGTAGAGCAAGAGGGCCATAAACTGTGGACATTTCGCGTTTCAGACAAGTTCGGAACTTCAGGATTGACCGGCATCATTAGCCTGAAGGCAGAAAACCGTATCGGACAAATCGTTGATTTTATTCTCAGTTGTCGTGTAATGGGACGCAAAATAGAGGAAACAATGCTGGCCACGTTAATTGATTATGCCCGATCAATTGACTTGGATGAAGTTTATGCCGTCTATCTACCAACACCTAAAAATAAGCCCTGTTTGGAGTTTTGGAAAAGGTCGGGCTTCAGTTATAAGGAGGCAGACCATACATTTAGCTGGAAAACGTGCGACCTCTATCCTGCCCCGGAACAAGTCAAATTTAAAAGTGACACCGGATGATTTCCAATACACCTGCAGTAACAAACCTGGTTGACAACCTGTTGCAAAGTGTCGGGTTTCAAGTGTCGGTTGATATGGTTAAGCGATTTGCCGATTTAACCGGCGACTTTAGTTCACTACATGTTGATAAAGCATTTGGCCGGCGATCCGGTTACCGGAATAACATCATTCACGGTATGATACCGGTTATTTTCCTGACCGCCCTGCCGGTTACCAGCCGCAACAGGATTCGGTATTTGCTTCAAAAAGTTTCAGCCAGATTCTTGAAACCGGTTTTTGCAAATGATAGACTATCGCTAAAAGTTACATCCGCAGAATTAGATAAAGACCAAAGCCGGATTGAGTTGGGATATGTGCTTAATAACGCAAAATCCGGCTCAACTGTTACCACAGGGTTTGCAACATTTTATTACTCAATAAATCCGCTTGATGCAGTTGAACCACAGCCTTCGGGACAACCTGAAAACAGTAACTGCATAATTCTGGATGCTTTAGCAGAGCAAGATTTGCAATTTAAAGATATTCACAAAGGTGATGAACAACGCTTTACCTTTCGTCTGTCGAAGGATCACGCCCACTCACTCTATGAGATTTTGGCTGACGGACACTCATCAACCTTTCAGTTTGGCTTTTTAGAGTGGATGGATAGATTTGATCCGGCAAACCTATTGGCGAGTTGTCTGTTTTCCACCTTTGTTGGTATGCGCATACCTGGTAAACACGCCACCTTTATGGATTTTCAGGCCACCTACAATCAACAAATTCAGTGGAATAGAGATTATGTCTTTGTTGGAAAAGTCCGCTTTTCTTCGCCTTCCACAGCCACGGTTGTTGAGAATATCTCTATTCGGACTACGGAAGAAGCTGATTCGGAAATCATTGCTTCCGGTAAGATTAACGCCAAAGTTAACGACCCGCCCATCAAGATGCCCTCGGTTGAGTATTTGAAGCATAACCAATTAGACTTGCAGTTGCGGAATAAGGTGGTCTTAATCACCGGAGCCAGCCGTGGGATAGGGGAAACCACAGCAAAATTATTCTCGCTATATGGGGCCAAAGTGGCCATTAATTATTTCTGCGGTGAAGACGACGCTCGGCGCATTGTTGATGAAATTGTCAGTCACGGTGGACAGGCTCTGGCGGTTCAAGCGGATGTATCGGATCGAGAGCAGGTAAAGCAGATGGTTGAAGCAGCCTGCGCAGAATATGGTACAGTAGATGTGTTGGTTAATAATGCTGTCAGCAACGCTTATGCCCTTGATTTTCTGGAATTGAGCTGGGATACGCTGCAAAAGGATATTGACATCATTATCAAAGGGGCTTTTAATTGTTGCCAAGAAATAGTACCGCTTATGATAGGCCAAAAGGGCGGGAAAATTATAAATATCTCTACGATTTATGCAGATGCACCGCCAGCCGGACAAGCTAAATATGTAATTGCCAAGAGTGGGTTGGTAGGCCTGACCCGAAGCTTGGCTGTCGAATTTGCCTCCGACAACATTCAGGTGAATATGGTTGTGCCCAGCATTGTGGAAACCGATTTATCAAAGCAGGTCCCCAAAATGTTTTTGGAAGGCATGAAAAACAATACGCCGATGCAGAGGCACGCCTCCCCGATTGATGTGGCCAAAGCCGTGGTTATGTTGGCTTCTTCATTGTCATCGTTTACAACGGGGCAAAAGATTATGGTTACAGGGGGGCAGGTACCGTTTTTGTAGATTTCTTCAGCTCGTGGTCGAAAATCTTGAGTTTAGCTCAGTTCATATAGTTATGCAGTTTCTTGGCTCCTGGCCATACTTAATGAGAAGGGTGAGAATATGCTATGAAGGTCTTGAAAGTGGGGATAGTACTGGCAATATTGACCGTTACGGTTGTCTTAGAGAACAAGGCGTTTGCCCAACTGCCATTACCTAACCCTATACCTGCTTCCATTTCTTCTTCAACATTCTATGGCGATGTTGGAAAATGGAAGCGATTTGAAGTCAGCTTCACCGATTCATCCTGGAGCGGTAATCCTTTCGATGTTGAATTTCAGGGAGTGTTTACGCACACTTCTTCTGGACGTACCCTTACTCAATTTGGATTTTATGCCGGCAACAATACCTGGAAAATCTATTTTATGCCCGATCGATTAGATGAATGGACGTTTGTTACCAACTCGACTGACCCGGATCTCGATGGTCAGACAGGATCATTTAACTGTATTCCATCTAACTTGCCGGGCCGCTTGATTGGCGAAGGAAATCGTTGGAAATTAGAAGATAATGGGGAATATGTTGCTCCAATTCTAATTCCAACCAGGCAGTGGTTCAAAAGTACTAACACCAATGACGGTATAGACGACTTTATCTTGTGGGCTGATACAACTGTAGGGGCTCAAATAGTAGGCACTACACTGGTGTATTTTGGCCATTCCCAAAATGAAGTTCCCTACGTTAAGGGGCAAGAAGGTGAAACCTTTAACCTTGATATGTGGGATCGGATGAATGACCATTACGATATGCTACGAGACCGAGAAATGGGACATTACATAATGTTCTATTCGGATGACGCTGAATCTCCAAACAACTACGGGATAACTGAATTCTCTGAAGCAGAACTGCGGCTTTTTCGATATGTTGTAGCTCGTTTCTCAGCATATCCTATGGTTATTTGGGATACAGGAATTGATATTAACGAAACTCGCAGCAATGCTTGGATTGACTGGTTTGCAAATTGGTTCAATGCCAACGATCCATGGCAACATCCGGTATCAAGCCGCACAGGAGGTGGCAGCGGTGGAAAATTTCCTGATAATGGAACCTACTACAGTGACGGTACCAGTACGTTCCCTTCACACAATACGGTCGCAAATGATTGGAGCAACCGAAATGTACCTACCGCCTATACAGACCGTTGGCGTGAAAACTATTCCCGTGGAAATTTTGATCGTGATAAAATTCGGAGGGCGGCCTGGGAGGTAGGGTTGGTTGGGGGAACTGCTATTTATGTTTCCGGTAACGAAAATGGGGGGTATCTTACTGATACTTATGCAACCGATTTTGAAGCCGCGCCTGATTTGGGGCATAGAACAAATTTTTTTGAGAATACCATTTTCAACCTTGGTTCATTGAGTCCTCATCCAGAGCTGGTTACTTCAGGCAGTAATGTCGTACTCGTTGCTGTATTAGACCGGGAATATGTTGTGTATGATTTCAACGGCGGTTCGATTGGGATTGATCTAACTCATGCAACCGGAACCCTGGACGTACAATGGTTTAATCCGCGGTCCGGTCAGTTTTCCGGCCAAACAACTACCCAGGGAGGCGGCATACGCAACTTTAATGCTCCATTCACAGGCGATGCCGTTCTACATATTACCAGGGATGTTGACACAACTCCGGCTACTGCTCCTCAAAATCTTGTAACTGCAGCAAATGGGCCATTTCAAATTGACCTCAGTTGGACTGCCGCTACCGATCCGGAATCCGGCATCCGGTATTACAAAATTTATCGGGATGGGATGGTTGTAGGCCAAACTGTTGATAGTAAACCATCAACTTTTTCTGATAAAGGATTATTTCCAGAGACCACGTATGCCTATCAAGTAACTGCCATTAATGGTGCTGGCCTGGTGTCAGAAAAGAGCAATGTTGGGACAGCTACTACTGAACCCGCACAAAAAATATTTCTCCCCATTGTTCTGCAAAGTGTGGTAGCTATATTCACCATTTTATTGTTTTTTGGTTTTAGTGGATGGTTTTTCTGGCTGCGCCACCGCCGGTAAATTTTAATCTACAGGATGTTTGATGCCATCACCAATTTCCCATATGGCAATGGGATATGCTATTTACAAGCTGTATCACACTGCTTCATCTCCAAGACCGGAAAAACGACACGGATCATTACCTTGTTTACTAATTGTCACCGTATGGCTATCCTTGCTGCCAGACCTTGATATAATTCCTGGCATTCTTTCTGGTAATGTCAATCACTTTCACAATAACATCAGTCACAGTTTGTTCTTTGGCTTACTGGTGGCTCTAGGTGTAAGCGGACTGGTTTGGCTGAGACAGCGAATGCAGTTTATGTACTGGT
>CAYWSS010000234.1:0-8217 GCA_964460505.1 uncultured Caldilineaceae bacterium
CGGTCAAGAGACCGGCCCGAGCGCGATTTTGACGGGTTCACTGAATTTGTACACTGAAATAAGTGGGGGTATTATTACCGGCAGGCAAACAATTGTCAAGAGAGACGGATAGTCCCTTTGGGACGGCAACGGCAATGAAAATTTAGCCAGTGATGAGTGAGAAGCGCAGTTTATTCATCCTTCATCATTCATCGTTCATCATTTTCAGAGGAGTTTGGCCGCTGTTCGTTTCCGGGCCAATAACCAGACAACCACGGAAGCGGCAACCAGCACCACGGTTACGGATAGTCCGCCCTCCGGCCCAAATGAGCCGCCGGTAATGACATCAGGGCCAACTTCCATCAGGTTAAAAAGCGTGCCGCCGGGGGGGGCGATTCCGCTGACCTCAAAGCCAAACAGATTACCCTGCGCCCAGTTCCATGCGGCGTGGAGACTGAACACCCCCCACAAGCCCCCCTCGTACAGGGCGTACAGGGCCGCAAAAGCCCCAAACAAAAAGAGGTTGAGCACCGCCACCGGACTCAAATTGGGATTGAGCGAATGCAGGGCCGCAAAGAGCAGAGAGGAAACCAGCGCGCCCAGCCAGGGCCTGTATCTGGCTCCAATGACGGGCATCACCCAACCACGGGTCAGGGTTTCTTCTGCGGGACCCTGAACAGTCCAGCCCACAAAAACCAGCAAAACGCCGCCCAAGGCAGCCATTCCCTGCTGTTGCGGGTTGCCGGCTTCAATGGCAATATAGCCAAACATCGCCGAGATGCCAATGGCTGCGGCAAACATCAGCAGCCCCACCAACAGGCCGCGCAGGTATTTGGTCAACGCCCCCGATTTTTCCATACCTACGGTCCACAGCGGCCGTTTTTCAAACAAAGCCAGCCACGCCCACAGAATTAAAAATATTGGGCCAAAGGCAAAAATCAGGAGGATGGTTTGCTCAAGCGCTGTATCGGGCATTAATACGTTAACCAGCGTCTCCGGGTTGTCCAACGAGGGTAATCCGGAGGTGACGCCAGTGATGCCCAGAATCAAGAGCAGCGCTAGAATGCCACCGGTAATTTGGGCGGCAAATACAATGACAAAGGCCAGCACAATGGTCAAAATGATATGCGGCAGTCGCCGCCCGGAACGAGCCAATTCGAGAAGATGATTATTTGAATTGAATAAAGGCATTTTGAAAACCCCGGGGATTAGTTGAGACGCGGAGAAATTATAGCAAATTTTTTGACCTGCGCAATTAACCGGCAACGGCTAATCAGAGGCAGTAATTTTGCCGGGGCTGGAAGACACTTGTGCCTGTCCCTGAAGACAGTGCAGGTGTTAGGGAATTTTTTGTACCAGGCTACACAGACAGTTTATTGTTTTTTACCCAATTGAGCGTGTGGCGCACCCGATCCAATTTTCTGACCAGACCGTGGTGTTCGCCGGCAACCAGTCGCAATGAGGTGATTTCTACGTCCATGATTTCGGTGGCAATGGCCAGGGCTTCAGTGATGGCGGTAAACAGATTGTGGCTGACTGTTGCGGTTATCGAGGGAGATTTTCCGGACAGGGCGGCAAAATCGGCGGGGCTTAACAACCACAGAATCACGTCCGAAGACGCTTGAGCCGTAAAGGCGTGGGGGCTGCCATAGATAACGGCTCTTTCGCCAAAGGTGTCCCCGGACACCAGCTCGCGGAAATCATCATCAAAATCATTAAAGAGCCAGACCGTGCCGCGTTCAACAAAAAATAATCCTGTAGGCGGGTCGCCACTGCGAAAAATTGTTTCGCGGGGTAAACAGCGATGGGGTGACAGGTGTCTGGCCAGGACAGAGCGCTGCATCCCCGAAAGCCCCTGCAACAGTGACACCTTTGTGAGCTGATTTGCCAGATAATATTGAAATTGGGCAATCCCCCGCCCAAAAGCTAACCCTAACTGAAGCCCAATCTTGGGATAGGCGGTAACAATGCTGGTGAGGGTAAGGTTATCCAGTACCAGCGTTTGTGTCTTGCTGGCAACAGTGGCCGTTTGAGTGTAGGGCCTTTTTAAGAAAAAATCGGCGGCCCCTAACAGGTTATTTTCACCCACGGTCCCTTCAATAGGTTGTTTGTCATCAGGATTGTTGAAAAGGGTTACCCATCCCTCTTGAATTAGATATAATGCGTTACTGGTGGTATCCTTTGCAAAAATTGTCTCGCCCGGTTCAAAAAGTTTGGGCTGCATATTCTGAAATATCACCTGCTGTTCAATATCAGACAGTTCTGCAAAAAGGGGTAATTTTGAGAGGAGGTTATCGCTATGTTGGAATTCGCCCTGATTTTGGCCGGGCGCAGGGATTTTTGAAGTGTAGGGCAGAAATTTGGGCCAGCCGGGAAGCTGGAGAACGGGCTGCTTAATTAATGATACCATCACAAACCCTCCTGCTGGACAGAATGCGCTCGCTAATATCGCAAGTTGTCATTGAGTTATTGAACACCACTACAGCTACCGGAACAATTTCTTCCGGAAATTGATAAGAACAACGTGCCGTAGGCCGGGCGATTCGAAGGGATCCATCCTCCGAAAAATGCGCCCTATTGGTCTTCGTCCGTGAGGGTAAGCCATGGCAAAGGCAAACTGGCTTGTAAATTTTTAATAATATTAAAAATGTTAAGGTTGATTTTACTTACCTTTGTTATTTTAGGCAAATTTTTTATAGTACTTTTATCCCATTAACATAATTGACTGAAACAGACAAGCTGTTGATGCCCAAAAATAAAAGTGCCGGTCACTTTATTTGGGAACAACTCTATTTTAACAAGACAAAATGGTAACTACTTGGGCACACACCTTTGTAGCCGCTATCGTAGCGTCCTTTTGCCGTTTTTACCCCCCCTCAATCCCCCCCGATTCGGGGGGGGAAGTTAAGTCCTCCCCCCTCCTGAGGGGGGAGTTAGAGGGGGGTAAGTAGTTACAAAAAATTTATCTGGGCATCTATAACAGTTTCTCCAAAGCCGCCAACAACAGCAAAACATTTTCCGCTCTGGAAGAGTGTCCCATTAAACCAATACGCCACACCTGGCCGCCCAACTGGCCCAATCCTCCGGCGATTTCAATATTAAACTTGTTGAGCAACTGTTTGCGGACAGAAAGTTCATCAACCAGGCTATTGGGCAGGCGCGGGGTAGTTAACGGCGCCAAACGATGTTCGGGTTCAACATGCATCCCAAACCCTAATTCTTTCAGCCCGGCCCACAGCATCTCTGCGTGGCGTTGGTGTCTTTCAAACCGGGTTTCCAATCCTTCCTCGTATACTAAACGCAGCGCTTCGCGCAAGGCGTATATCATGGAGATAGGAGCCGTATGGTGATATACACGGGTGCCGGTTCCCCAATATTTCTCAATCATGGTCATATCAAGATACCAGTTATTCACCGGCATTTTGCGTCGATTGAGCACATTTCGGGCGTGATTACTGATAGTTAGTGGAGAAATGCCGGGCGGGCAGCTTAAACATTTTTGAGCGCCACTATAGGCAATATCCACACCCCATTCATCAATTTTTACCGGTACGCCGCCCAACGATGTCACGCAATCGATAAGCAGCAACGCGCCATGGCGATGCGCTAACGCTCCCAGCCCGTCCATGGGTTGCAGCGCCCCGGTCGATGTTTCGCCGTGTACCAGCGCCACAATTTTGGCGGGGCCGTTTTGCAATTCTGCGTCAATTTCTTCGGTGGTAAACACCTGGCCCCAGGGTTTCTCCACCCGCCGGATGATGGCCCCGTACCGCCCGGCCATGTCGCACAATCGCCCGCCAAAATAACCGTTCACCCCGATGATAATTTCATCGCCCGGTTCAATAAAGTTGCATATGGCGGCTTCCATCGCTGCGCTGCCGGTGCCGGAGACCGGAATGGTCAGGTCATTATCGGTTTGAAAAACGTAGCGCAACAAGGATTGCACTTCGGTCATTACATTTAAAAACTGTGGATCCAGATGCCCCACCAGCGGTTGGGCCATGGCTCGCAAAACTCTGGGATGAACAATACTTGGCCCCGGCCCCAGCAAAATGCGTTCGGAGGTATTCAAATCAGTGTAGATATTCATTTTGCACTCCCGGTTGAGATAAAATTACCTGGCTAAAAAAACAAAAGGGAAAAGGGTTAATCTTTCTCGTATGGCTGCCCATCTGCCGCCGGCGGTATGGCCCGGCCAATGGCCCCGGCCAACACCACCATGGTGACAATGTAGGGTGCCATCAGCAAAAACTCGCTGGGAATGGGCACCTGGTCAATCCCCAGCCCCTGCAACTTCACCTGTAGGGCATCGGCAAAACCGAAGATAAGTGAGGCTCCAAACGCGCCAAACGGGGTCCATTTGCCAAAAATCAAGGCGGCCAGGCCAATAAAGCCCTTGCCGGCGGTCATGGCCTCATCAAAGCGGCCCACCGAGCCGATGGTAAAGTAGGCGCCGCCGGCGCCGGCAACTATGCCCCCCATAATTACGTTGATGTAACGCATTTTAAATACATTGATGCCCAGCGTGTCGGCGGCTTTGGGGTGTTCGCCCACAGCAATGGTACGCAATCCCCAGCGGGTATAAAACAGCAAAATGTGAATACCGATGACCAACACAAATAGCAGATAGATGATAAAGTTGTTTTCAAAGAGAAGCGGCCCAATAATTGGAATGTTCGACAGGCCGGGAATTGGCAAGCGTTTGAAGGTACCGCCACTGTTGAGCACCTGAATAGGCTGCAAAAAGCGTTGGCTTAAAAAGCTGGTAATCCCCACAGAAAAGATATTGATGACCGTGCCGCTTACAATCTGGTCAACCTTAAATGTTATTGACAGCCAGGCCAGAAATGCAGCCAGCACCGCCCCCGTTAGCATCCCGGCGATAAGGCCAATTATCAGGTGCCAGGCAATGGCATCGTTTAGGTTGTATGTGTCCAGGGTTTGCCCAATGCCGGCCAGCCATGTGGGGAAAATCAGTTCGCCGCTAACGGGGTCTATTGCATCGTAATTACGAAAAAGGCTGGAAGCCACCACCGCTACCATAGCCCCACTTAACATCATCCCCTCGATGGCAATATTGATTACTCCGGCCCGCTCACATAAAACCCCACTGAGCGCGCCAAAGGCAATGGGCGCTGCCCGTAACAGCGAGGCAGACATCATCCCCAATAAATTCATTGAGGTGCCGCGAGCCGCCCAGACCAAAAAGGCAAACACAAAAATGACTGAAACCACTAACAGAACCAGGTTAACGCGCTTAAATCCCCGGGCCAGTTGCCAGCCGCCGATGAAGGCGCAAATGACAGCCAGCACATAAAGCATAGTTTGAGTGGATATGACCCATGGCTCTAACCTGGGCGCATTGGTTTTTGCGCCCGGGTTTAGGCCAAGCGTAGTGGTCATATCGGGGGTAGTATTTAGGGCAAACAGGGCAAAAATAGCGCCTGCGACAACCAGGAAGAAGATTCCCATCCCAACACTGCGTTTTTCCTGAATAGCAGAACCAGTTGCTGATAACGCTGCTGTACTCATTAGTATCTTTTCTCCTTTCCCTGTTATGCGCCCCAACCGCGCGTAAATGTGGTGCTATCGAGGTCGGATTTAACTTTTACCCGGTATATCCAGCGCACAATGGCCGGTGCGGCAATAAATACAATGACCAGGGCCTGCACAATTGAGATGATATCCACCGGGATACTGGCCATGGATTGCATGCGGGTGGCGCCGTTGCGCAGCGTGCCAAACAGCAGCGCGGCCAAGACTACCCCCAGCGGGTGGCTTTTGCCCAGCAAAGCCAGGGCAATGGCATCAAACCCGTAGCCGGATGAGAAGCCGTCGGCCAGAAAGTGGTTCAGGCCCAGCACCTCGTTGGCGCCGGCCATGCCGGCCAAACCACCACTGATGCCCATGGTCAACACGGTAATACGGGTAATTTTCATCCCGCCGTAGCGGGCAGCATTGGGGTTGGCCCCCACTGTTCTCACTTCAAAACCAAGGGTTGTTTTGAACAGCAGCCACCACACCCCAAAAGCGACAGCCAGCGCCAGAAAAAAGCCCCAGTGGATTCGATACCCTTCAAAGAACTGAGGCAGGTATGCGCTGGGGAGAATTTCGGCGGTTACCGGAGCATCACCACCGGGGCGACGCAGCGGGCCGGTAAAAGCCCAGCTAAAAAATCTAAAGGCGATGTAGTTCATCATAATTGTGTTGATAACTTCGTGAGCGCCGGTTTTGGCTTTAAGGTAGCCGGGGATGGCTCCGTAAATGGCCCCGCCCAACACACCACCCAAAAACGCCAGGGGAAGGTGAATGATGGCCGGCAGGTCAAAGCTGTAACCGATAACCACCGATACGCCGGCGGCAACCAGCAGCTGTCCTTCGCCCCCAATGTTAAACAAGCCGCCTCTAAACCCAAAGGCCACGGCCAACCCGGCAAAAATGTAGGGGGTGGAGGCCACCAGGCTCTCGCTGACGGCTCCGGCGTCACCCAGTGCGCCGGAAAAGAGCGCGCCGTACGCTGTGGCTACACTATCCCAGACTGCGCCCAGTCCGGCCAAAATGCCGCCGTCTCTAAAGGCGGCATAAACGCTGGCATCGGTGATTACAATGATAATGCCGCCAATAACCAAGGCTGTAAAAACCGCCAGAACCGGCACCAACAGCGTATCGATAATACTCTGTACTATTCTCCTCACCCGAGGTTCCTGACTTTCCGGTGAGGATGGCGTTACTGTTGTGTTGGCTGCCATATTTTCTCATCCTCCTTGATAATAAAGGGTTTAGGGTTTAGGAAAATGCTAACCCCTAATTTCCAATCCCCGATTTTTATTCTTGTTGTTGTCCCGGATTGCGTCCGGCAGGTTATCGAATGGCCGGGTCGTACATAGCCAGAACGTTGTCCAGCGGGGTGTCGGGCTGGATGTGATGGGAGCTACACATCACGTACCCCCCATTTTTACCCAGTACTTTTATTCTGGCTTTTACTTCTTCCTGCACTTCTGCCGTGCTGCCGCGCGGCAAAGTCTGGATAATATCGATGCCGCCGTGGAAGGTCATTTGGTTACCATACTGCGACTTCAGGGTTTCCGGGGCCATCCCCGGAGATTCAGCTTGAATGGGGTTGAGTACATCCACCCCAATTTCAATCAATTCGGGGATGAGGCGGGCAATGGCCCCATCGCAGTGGTACATTGTAGTTTTGCCGTACTGATGAACCAGGTCAAGAATTTTCTGATGGCGTGGTTTGATAAGTTTCTGCCAGTGACGCGGCGAAATCATCAGCGAGTTTTGGGTGGCTACATCATCGTAGGTGTAAACCATATCCAGCCGGTTGCCGGTCAATTCCAGGACGGTCTTCAGGTTTTCCAGATGAACTTCCAGAATCCGGTCCATAATGTAAACCGGAATATCCGGGTCCTGCACAAAATCCATCAGGAATTTTTCCATTCCGCGCAGCGCCCAGGCCTGTTCAAAAAAGGAGCCTAACCTAAACCGCACGTGAAAAGGGCCATCTTGCTGCAACCGGTCGATCATGGCCGGCAGTTCTGAAAAATCCCACCAGCCGGGTTCCGGCCAGGGATGGTTTTTTAAGTCTTCAACAGAGTTGGCCTCGCCCAGTACCCAACTGGCGTGGGCTTCGTACCGGCCGTACAGATGTTGTTCCAGTTGGTAATGCACACCCCAAATATCGTACAGAGCGCCGTCCGGCGTCACCTGTCGCCACATCCGGTTGGGGGTGGAACGCATCAGCGTGTCCCACCAGGTAGTTTTTGCGTCCGGTTTTATTATATGTTCCGGCGGGTTGCAAAACATATCGTAGGAGAATAGGCGGCAATCAATCTCCAGGGTTCGCAAAACCGCCTCGCGTTCCGGTTGAAGCCAGGTCATATCTTCCAGGCCGGTGGTGGCCGGCTGAAGGTGATCGACCAGAATATCCCACACTTCGCTGGTTGCCACCAGGTCCACCGGGGTTCTATCGGGTGTTTCGTGCCTGATTGCAGCCCGCACGCGCTCTTGAGGGGTTGTTTGTTGTTGCGTCATTTACACCTTGTATAAAATGTTCGTAGTCAGGCACGCAACGCAGTGGAGTGGAATGCCGCCTTTTGTCTAAAAAATAGTGGCTTTCTGGTAGTTTGCAGGATCGCTCTATAAAAAACGTATTATCTCTGCCACGAATTTCACTGATTTTTTATTTTTTTCGTGTTAATTCGGGCAATTCGTGGCAAATTCTTTACTTTG
>CAYWSS010000235.1:0-8192 GCA_964460505.1 uncultured Caldilineaceae bacterium
CGTACTGCGTACACCTGCACTGACCCGCAGGGGTCCGGCGCAAGTGTTGCGTGTAATTTTGCTCTTTACGGAGTAGGTAATACGCAATATGTTACCGGCCCCAATTGGGTAAGTTATTTACGCGCTATTCCTAACCGGCTTCCCCTCGGATTGAACCTGAGATGTTGCCCCTGCTCCCAGCATAACGCCCAACCAGCGCGATCCCGAATAACTTTCCAGAGATATTTTGATCACCGATGTAATCGGCACGGCCAGGATAAGACCGATTGGTCCCAGGACCCAGCCCCAGAAAATCATGGACGCCAGTACAATGAACATGGACAAATCAACACCCTGGCCCATCATTCGCGGATAGATAGCATAGTTAACGACAAAATTTACCAACAGATAGGCAGCAATAACCAGTAAAACTGTAGCTGTAGGGCCAAACTGTATGAACGCCACAATGACCGCCGGCACTGCCGCCAGAATCGAGCCGATGTAGGGAATGAAGTTCATCAGGAAGGCCACAAACGCCCACAATAAAGCAAATTCAACCCCTAAAAGCTTAAGCGCAATGAACACCCCCACGCCGGTAATCAAACTAACCTTGGTTTGGACAACCAAAAAACTGCGAAGATTTTTGGTTACCTTGTTAATGTAACGATAGGCCGCATCGCTGGGATCAAAGGCCTGGTTAAGTTTGTTGGGAAAACCGCTGACCTCTATTAACAGGAAGATGGCGTAGACCATAATCAGAATTATGCCGGAAAAGATGCTAACCACGCCGCTAAGTACATACGTGATGACGTTCAATGGGTTTGTTTGGTTAGTCTGGCCCAGTGTCTTGAGTTGGTCTCCCCGAATACCATATGGGGTTAGCATGGCTCCAAGCTTCTCCAGATTTGTTTGAATCTGCTGCTGATAGGCAGGTATTGTGGCGCTGAGGCCCAGAAGCGTATTCCCCATAAGAATAAGGAAAAGAATTGCTATCAACAAGGTTATCAGGATTGTAATCAGCAAGGCCATGCCCGTAGACATTCCCCGCCTTATTAACCAGGCCCGAGGTATGTCAAACAGTACGGCAAATAAAACTGCAATAAAGATTGGATTCAAAATAGACGCGATGGCATACATTCCCCCTACAAGGGCCACGCAACCGATACAAATTACCATAAACCGAACTGCCAGAGACTGAGCGGGAAAATTATTCATCTGATAAGACTCCTCGTATAAAACAGGCCTTCACCCCCAACCCCTCTCCCCCTGCGTGAGGGTAAAGTTTTTATTCTCGCCGAAGTAATGTTTTTGGGTAGGGGCAACGCCTTGTGCCTGCCCTTTGGGGCAACCATAAGGGTTCACCCCTACAAAATTCAAAATATTTTTCTGAACATCTATAGTCAGCCTCGCAGTGATAGCGAAGTGGCGTTAAGGCGGCACTCCACTGCGTTGCGTGCCTGACTACAAACATATTATACAAGGGAGATAGGCAATGGTGGTAGTCAGCCTTGCAGCGATAGCGGAGCGGCGTTAACCGGCCCTTTACTTCATTGCGGTTTGGTATCTTTTCTTTACCTTCTGACAGCCCAATTGTACAGAAATTTTCATTTTGCACCTCATAGCCGCACTGCTAATTTGCTCGGCGCAGCTTTGCCGGGCCATTTTCTCTGCCGCAGAGAGTGCCCTTAAAAAAAAGACACGAAGATATGAAATTCTTTGTGCCCCTGATACGTACTCAGATAATTAGTTGCTAAATTGTTTCGCCGCTGGCTACAAAATCTGTTTGAAAATCGCTTTCCTGCGCATGTGGTTTCACAATAACGTTGTGCCCTATTTTTATGCCTTCGGGAATGCGGGCGCGTTTGCCGATAGCTGTTAAGCCGGTGTTGAGCCGTGACGGATGTTGTCGATTGGGGATATTGTCTACCCCATATCCAATTTCTGCGCCGGCCCCAATATGCGCATTTTTATCAATAATGGCGCGTTCAACTCTGGCGTTGGTTTCAATGATTGTATCGCTCATAATGACCGAGTCGCGCACGATGGCCCCCGGAGCTACGCGGACCCCCGGTGACAGTACCGAACGCTCGGCCACACCTTCAATGATGCACCCGTTTGAAAGCAAGTTGCTGCCAACCCAGGCTTCGGGGCCAATGGATACCGGCGGCTGCTCTTCACTGCGGGTATGAATAACCCACTCCGGGTCGTACAAATCCAGCGCCGGCGTTTCGGCCAGCAGGGCCATGTTGGCTTCCCAATAGGCTTGCAGGGTGCCCACATCGGCCCAGTAGCCTTCAAAGGCGTAGGTGAATATTTTTTTGGAATGAATGATTTGCGGTAACACATCGCGTCCAAAATCATTCAGGCTGTCATCTTGTAGAATCTCTTTGAGAACATCAACCTTAAAGGCATAAATTCCCATCGAGGCCAGAGTTTCTTTTGAACGACGCGGTTTTTCCTTGAAGCCGGTGACACGCATCTCGGCATCAGAACTGACAATGCCAAATCTGTAGGTTTCAAAAGGGTTAACCCGGCGGACGCCCAGGGTAACATCGGCTTTTGTTTGGTGGTGAGAGCGCAGCATCTGCCGATAATCCATTTTGTAAATGTGGTCGCCGGCCAGGATCACTACCGTATCAACGCGTTGTTCTTCAACAAAATCCATGTTACGCCGAACCGCATCAGCGGTGCCCCGCTGCCAGCCGCTGCTGTTTGTCCCTAAATACGGCTGCAATACCCGCAGCCCCCCCTGTGACCGGTCCAGGTCCCAGGGTTTGCCGACCCCCACGTGATCATTTAACGAGCGGGGCATATATTGGGTGAGCAGCGCCACGTTAAAAAGCCCGGAATTTACGCAGTTAGACAGCGGAAAATCTATAATTCTGAATTTTCCGCCAAACGGAATAGCCGGTTCTGCCCGAACCGCGGTCAGTACACTTAAATCTTCGCTGGCGCCACCGGCCATAATCATCACAAGAGTTTTCATGGTTACACGGTCTCCCCGCCGGCAATTTCGGTGCCGGTAAAATCGGTTTCAACACAGCCGGATTGAATAAGCACGTTACGTCCAATAACCACGCCGCCGGGTATTTGGGCGCCGGCTCCCACCACGGTAATACCCGTGTTAAGTTTGTCCGGCATTGCCTGGTTGGGGGTAGTCATATCTTCGCCATGGCCCAGATAGGTGCCGGCCCCCACCACAACATTTTCATCAGCTATTACCCGGTCAACCACCGCTCCCGGCCCAATCCAGGTATCGTTGATAATAACCGATTCTTTAACCACCGCCCCCGGCGATACGTACACACCCGGCGACAACACTGAATTTTCCACGCGGCCCCTGATGACGCAGCCATTGGATATCAGGCTGTTAACCACCTGCGCCTGCGGCCCTAATTTTACTGGAGGGCGCTCCTCGCTGCGGGTGTGAACAATCCAGTCCGGGTCATACAGATTTAACACTTCGGCGGTTGCCGGCGTGTTGAGCGCCAGGTTGGTTTCCCAAAAGGATTGTACGGTTCCTACATCTACCCAGTAGCCGTCAAAGGCATAGGCATAAACTTTATCCTGGTTGATCATGCCGGGGATTACATCTTTGCCAAAGTCAATTTGGGGAGCATCTTCCGACCCTTCGGACAGGCGCTTCAGAAGGATATCGGTGCTGAACACGTAAATTCCCATCGAGGCCAGGGTTCCTTTATCGCGGTCTTTGGGCTTTTCGTGAAACTCTGTGATGCGCATATTGCGATTAACCGTCATAATGCCAAAGCGGTCCGTTTCTTCCAGCGGCACGTTCATAACGGCCACGGTTAAATCGGCCCCTTTTTCCATATGGTAATCCAGCATATGGCGGTAATCCATTTTGTAAATGTGGTCGCCGGAAAGAATAATTACAAGGTCCGGGTTTTTTTCCTGAATAAAATCCAGATTGCGGTACACGGCATCGGCAGTGCCCCGATACCAATCCATGTCAGAATTGCTGCCCTGATACGGCTGCCGCAGATGAACGCCGCCGTGCTGCCGGTCCAGGTCCCACGGTTTTCCAATGCCAATGTGGGCGTTGAGCGAGTGAGGGCGATATTGCGTCAGGACTGCCACATCGTAAATGCCAGAGTTTACACAGTTTGAAAGGGTAAAATCGATGATTTTATATTTACCCCCAAAAGGAACCGCCGGTTTGGCACGTTTATCTGAAAGTACGGTTAAACGTGTGCCTGCCCCACCGGCCATCAACACAGCCAGGGTTCGCATAATTAACACTCCATAGGTTTTTTTAGGTGCGTAAATTGATTAAACAGTTATTTTTTGAGAAGCATCCCGCAGGTTTTTGTGGCAGCCTCATTTTAGCATAAAAGAGAGGTAATTCATAAAAAGCGCGGTTCTGTTCTGCGGGGCGATGGCTGTATCAATTTACGATTTGCAATTGCCGATTTACGATTAACCCTTGCTCTGTTTTCAATCACAACTCATATATCGTCATTCGTCATTTGTCTGACCCGTCCTGGGTGGGCGGCGCCAGAAAAATCGCAAATCGCAAATTGTAAATATTTTGTCGATAAAATGCCAAAGAACGCGCTGTTTGTCTTGATTTTTAACTAGACATAAATGAAAAAAGGCGCTATAGTGTGTCAAACATTAAATTTTATGTTATAATTCAACAGAGAAAGGGCAGGAGGCGAAATTATGCCAGACTCCACGGTTGAATCACAAAAGGCAGCTTTAAAGAGAAAAATACTGGGAGTAAAGATCCGGCACGCCCGTTCCAGAGCAGGGTTAAACCTGAAAGAGGTAGGGCAAGCGCTGGGTGTTTCTTCAACTACTGTGTCTGATATTGAATATGGCCGGCGGGAAGTAACCCTGCCGCAACTGGAAGTCATGGCCCTGATTTTTAATGTGCCGGTTATCTACTTTTGGTCCGATGATGTTATCTCCGAACCCAATCTTGATTTTCCCACTCAACAAGCCATCGCTTTGCGGCAGCGGGTTATTGGGGTGCTGCTGCGGCAAGCCAGAACCGAAGCCGGACGTACTCAGGAAGAATTGGCCAAATTGCTGGGGGTACCCGCCAGCCGCATATCCGGCTACGAGTTTGGCAAAACTGAAATCCCCCTGTCTGAGCTGGAAATTCTGGCCGACAGTCTCAGAGTTTCACTAAACTATTTTCTGGATAAAGGGATTCAGCCCAACGGCACAAATGGAACGGCCACCTCGTTGGACGATATTGCGAACTATTCAAAACTTCCACCAGAAGTAAAAGAGTTTTTGGCCAATCCGGCCAATTTGCTCTATATTAATATCGCAATGAAATTAAGCGATCTTTCTGCCGAAACATTACGTACATTGGCAGAAGGTTTACTGGAAGTCACTTATTAAACAGATATGACCGAACAACAAGTTCCGTTTGAAAAACCTCTCTCTCCGCCTGATCCTCCCACAATTATTGATGACCTGTTTGACCTGACTACCGCCGGTAGCCTGGATACCATGGTGGGTAAAGCCCTCAGAATGGTGATTAAGGCCCTGGATGCGGAGGCGGGGTCAATTTTGTTTTATGCTAACTCTCTTAAAACCAGTCAGGCCGGCGCTTTTAGACAGGATGCATTGGTCAAAATCAGGCATTGGGAAAACAATATTGGCCGGCGGTTGATAGAAAGCTCCTGGCATATCTCCAAATCCACGCAAACGGTTTCTGCTTCGTCGTTAGCCAACAGCCGGCAGGTGCTGGTCAGCACGCCGTTGCTGCAAAATACAAAAGTGGTGGGATTGCTCAGTTTGGTGCTGCCGCCGGACACAAAACTGGCCATGAGCCGGCGGATTTTGCTGGGAAAACTGGGCAGTGGGTTGGGCCACATTTTGTCGGTGCAAACTAATTTGGAATTGAGCCACCGCCGCTTAAATCAAATCAGCATTTTTCACGAAGTGAGTCAGGCGCTCATTGCCACCTTTGATGTTAACAAACTGCTGTTGAACGCCATGAGCCTGACCACTAAACTGGTTGATGCCGGCGCAGCATCCATTTTGTTGGTGGACAAGGACGAAAATCAACTGGTGTTTAAGGTGAGCCACGGCGCTCGCAGCGAAATGTTACGCCAGCAGCGCATCCCCATAACAGAAGGGATTGCCGGGTGGGTGGTACGCAACGCGCGGCCGGTGATTGCCAACGATGCCCGCGCCGACAATCGCTTTAGCCATCGGGTGGATGTGCGCACCGGATTCCTGACCCAATCTATTGCCGCGGTGCCGTTAAAAACAAAAAACGGTGTGGTTGGCGTGTTGGAGGTTCTTAACAAATACTCGGACCGCGGTTTTGCGCAGAGTGATATTCAACTGATGAGCTTTATTGCCTCGCAAGCGGCTATTGCTTTGGAAAATGCCCATGAGTACAACCGGCTGGTAGAAGAACGTGACTTAATCATCAAAACCCAGCAAGCCGCGTACCAGGAGATCATTGATAATATACACGATGGCACCTTGCAGTATCTGGCGGCCATTGGCCTGAGTCTGGACCACCTTAATATTCTGAGCAGAAAGGCCGGCCCAGATGTATTACAAAATCAGATCACAGCCATGAGACATCTGGTCGATCAGGCCACCCGTAATACCCGTAACCTGCTGTTCGAACTCCGCCCTCCCGTTTTGAAAACGCACGGCCTGATTACAGCCTGCCATCATCTGGTTGATCAGCTTCGGGCGGTTGGCACATACGATGTTCACTTTAACACGGTTGACCGGGTAAATTTTAGCCCCAAGTTTAACGCCTCTATTTTTTCTGTTATTCAGGAAGCGATAAACAATGTTCTGCGGCACGCCAACGCCAACAACATCTGGATTTTGCTCAACGTTGATGATGAGCAATTTGTGGCCACAATTAGAGATGACGGGCAGGGCTTTAACACAGAAATTTTTGACGATGCCGATGACCAGCAGTCATCATTAGGAATCTTGAATATAAAAGAACAGGCTGCTGCTATTAATGCTGAATTGAAAATAGAGTCTCGCACCCACCCCCCCCACCGGGGCACGACCATTCAGTTGAGCTTGCCCAGCCCCGCTACTGAAACAGAGAATTAATTCATGGCGCGGGGCTGCTAAGGAATGGTGCGTAAATAACTTACCCAATTGGGGCCGGCAACATATTGCGTATTACGTACTCCGTAAAGAGCAAAATTATACGCAGTACGCAATACGAGTGAACAGGTAAGTTAATTAATTTTCATTCTTATCCGTAAGCAAAGGATCGAAAAATGTCGAACCCACAGGCTAACAAATTACACAAAGAAGGTGTCGACCTTTTTCGCAACGACAATCCCGACGGCGCTCTCGACAAGCTAAACAAAGCGCTGCAACTGGCCCCGGAGAAGTCCCGCCAGGCGGCGGAAATTTACAATGACCTTGGCGTCGTTTACAAAGAGCTAGACAATCTGGAGGCCGGACACGAGGCGCTGGATAAAGCGATGGCCCTGTTTACCGCCCTTGATGATGAAAAGGGGCAGGCCCAAACGCTTGGCAATCGGGGGGCGTTGCTGGAGGCCGAAGAAGAATATGAAGAGGCCGTGGAAACGTACAAACAATCGGCCACCATGTTTCAGGATTTGGGGGAAAACGACATGGCCATGTACGTGTGGCAGGCTGTTAGCCGCTTGCGAACGCGACAGGGGCAATACATTGCCGCCATTGGAGCCTACGAAGAAGGCGTGGAAAACATGCCCGCAAGCTCATTCAAGAAGAGAATCCTCAAGCAAATCCTCAAAGCGCCGGGCAGTTTGCTGGGCGGGGGGGGCAGCAGCCCAGCCTCTGATGAGGAAGACAACGATGAGTAGGAATCTACCGTCGGAAATATTATTGAGGCGAATGGCTGACAACATCCCAAACGGCGTCCGGATGTTTAGCCGCAACTTGCAATAATACCCGCGCAGTCCCTCGGGGAGATCGTCTTCCCTGTTCCCAATTTTGCACGGTTTTTACACTTATTCCCAACAACAACGCAAACTGGCTCTGTGAGAGTTTGTATTCTTCCCGAATGTGTTTAACATCCGGTTCCTCGATAATGAATTGGCGTGATGGATCCTTATCGCCGCGGATAATGGCTCCGCCTTCGCGCACACTTTCCAGCAAATCAGCAAACAATTCTTCGTTCATTTGTACTCTTCCTCAACAATTTTTGTAACTACTTACCCCCCTCTAACTCCCCCCTCCTGAGGGGGGAGGACTTA
>CAYWSS010000236.1:0-8171 GCA_964460505.1 uncultured Caldilineaceae bacterium
GCCCCTGGTGGAACAGGGGAGCAGGGCGCGGGGGACGCGGGGGCGCAGGGGAACAGGGGCGCAGGGGAACAGGGGCGCAGGGGCGCGGTTAGAATTACGCAATACGCAACACGCAATACGCAACACGCCTCACATTTTCCGTTTCACAATCGCCTTGCTGCTCACCCTTTTTGTCCTTTTCCTGTGGGATGTTACCCGCACTGAACCTTCTTTTTTGACCCAAAGTATGGCCAACTACGGGGGGCTGGCCACAGATATTTCCGGCTTTGGCGAACGGTGGTGGGGATTTGTTGATCTGCTCAGCTTTGCAACCGGCTCGCCAATCCTGAACGGAATTTTCCTGGTTGGCGGGGGGGTGCTGCTGGCTTGTTCCGGTTGGCAAATATTTGGCCGAAAAAAGACAGGGGCCGGTGAAGCGGTTGTTGATTGGTTTCTGGCCGCGTTTGTTGTGGCGTTTTTGGCACTGCACGCCATGTTTTCGTTTCAGGTGTGGGACAGATATTTGCTGGGGCTTGTGCCGTTGGTGGCTTTGCTGCTGGCCCGGGCGCTGTTGCTGCCGTGGATTCTTGTAAAGCAGAATTGGCCCGAAGCTTACCGGCCCTACCGGCCTGTCACCGGTTTTGTAGTTGGTAGCGCCCTGGCATTGCTGCTGGTATTGGCCCAGGCCCGTCCCGTTCAGAATGCGGTGAATGGCCGCTACCCGCTGGGCAGCAACAGCCGCGCGCTGCGGGGCATTAAACAAATTACCGGATATTTGCAGGGAAATGTTGGCGCAAACAGCACCCTCTACCATCATTGGCTGGGCGCGCATTGGCGGTTTTATCTGTGGGAGTACCCCTACGATTTGCAATTTTGGGAAACGCCGGCTCGCCTGGCAAACAAGGCCCGCCCCGGCCACCTCATCGCCTTCCCGGCCCGCCGGTCAGAAACAGAGGCCAGACTCGCGCTTGATGCTGTTGGGCTGCACCTCCGGGAATTAACCCGCGCCTACGGCCCCGATGGGTCGCCATCGATAATTCTCTATCAAATTGAATCCAGCCCCAATTAACCCCGTTCACAATTGACAATTCACACATCACAATTGATAATTGGCCGCATGATCAAACACAAACCCGCCGTCATTCTATCGATAACAACCCTGGTTTTTCTGACTCTGCTCTTCTTCTGGAAAATCCTGCTGACCAACCTCATTTTGAGCGGCGTGGACATTTTTCTCTACTTTTACCCCTACAAAAGCTACGTTGCCGAAGCGCTGCGCCAGGGGCGGCTGCCGCTCTGGAATCCGCATCTGTTTATGGGCGCACCCCTGCTGGCCAACAGTCAGGTGGGGCTGTTTTATCCGTTAAACTGGCTGTTCATCTGGCTGGATGCGCCCCGGCAAATCTCCTGGTCGATTGGCCTGCACATTACCATGGCCGGTGGATTTATGCTGGCCTTTGCGCGAACATCCATTAAATTGGGTTGGGCCGCGGCATTAATTGCCGCTATTGTTTTTGCCTTTGGGGGATATCTGGGGGCGCAGGTAGAACACATTAACCAGTTACAGGCGGCGGCCTGGCTTCCCCTGCTGTTTTTACTGTACGATCTGGGATTTTACAAACAACGGCGCTGGTTCTGGTTTTTACTGCTGTCGCTGGTGGCAGCCCTGATTTTGCTGGCCGGGCACACCCAGACCACATTCATCTCCCTGTTTGGCCTGGGCCTGTACGGACTGTGGCAAGCGATATTCGAATCATCAAATGAACAATTGCCAAATTGCAAAAATCAAACTGCCACAATAGACAATACGCAGCACGCAGTACGTATCACCCGCTCCCTGCTCCACCACCTCTTGCCCCTGGCAATTATCTCTGCCCTGGCTGTGGCGATGGCTGCCGTTCAACTTTTGCCCACCGCCGAGTTGTCCGGCCTGTCCATCCGCAGCGAGGGCTTGACCTATCGGGAAGTGGTTTCATTTAGCCTGCGGCCCACGGCCCTGCATTACAGCCTGCTCCCTCCACTGGGGCTGGACCTGACCCAGGTTTTGGGGCAGGCATTTAGCGAGTGGGTGGCCTACCTGGGCATCAGCGGGGTGATTTTGGCCCTGCTTGGTGGGCTGATTTCCATCTGGCAGCCGGTAGCACGCCGCTTTATATTTTTGAGCGCCGGTGGGTTTGTGTTGAGTTTGGGCCTTTACAGCGGGCCACTCTACTACATATTGTACCGCCTTGTGCCGGGTTTTAATCTGTTCAGGGCGCCCGCCCGCTGGTTGCTCCTGTACGCCTTTGGCATGGCTGTACTGGCCGGCTTCGGGTTTCAGGCCCTGGCCGCACCGGGCCAAACGCAGCGTCGCCTGGCCACCGTCTGGCGGTGGCTCAAGGCCCGTCGTTGGCGCTGGATAATTCCGACCCTGCCGGCGCTGTTTTTACTGGCGCTTATTGCCTGGAAAACCCCGCCGGCCACCGTCCTTCTGGCCTGGATTATTCTGGCCACAGCCACCATCTTGCTGATATTTTACGCAATACGCAATATGCAATACGCAACACGCATCACGCCACTAATCATCGCCCTGCTGCTGGTTGCCGAGCTTTTCTGGGCCGCCCAAACCCTCAACTACAACCAACCCACCGCCCCGCAAGCGTTTCACTCGATGCGTAACTCAACCGTGTTTTTGCTGGCCAACGCCTCGCCCGGAGGCAACACCCCCCCCGGCCGTTTCCTGAGTCTGTCCGGCATCACCTACGACCCCGGCGACCTGCACGACCTGCAACAAATCTTTGGCGACAGCCTGTCTGAACAGGCGCTCTACAACTTGATTGTGGCCACCAAAGAGAAAGAGGTGCTGTTTTTTAACCTGCCCATGATTTACAACCTGCACAGCGTTGACGGGTACGATGGCGGCATCCTGCCCTTGAAACAGTTTATCACCTTCCAAAAGCTTTTCCTGCCGGAGGATAACCTTTCGCGGGATGGGCGGCTGCGCGAGAAACTGCAATTTGTGCCCGCCAACCGGCTGCTGTCGATGGTCAATACCCGCTGGGTCATCACCGACAAGCAGTTTGATGCCTGGATAGACGGCATTTTTTACGACCTGCAATTCCCCGCCCGCCTGTCTCCGGGGCAGGCCATTTCTGCCCCTGAAATCCCTGACTTTTCTCCCACCGCCATCGGGGTGGTTTCTCACCTTGATGGCGGCAGCGGGTTGCCTGCCGGCGCACCGGTGGCCGAAATTACCGTTACTTTTGAAGATGGTCAACAAGATAATTTTGTGTTAAAGGCCGGCGGTGACACCGCCGAAGGGATTTACAACAACACTGTTGCCCACCCGCAAGCCACGGTTGGCGTAACCTGGCCTTACGAGCAGGGCGGGGTTGATTACATTTCCGTCCATCCGCTGCCAACATCTCAAAATATCTCCGAAATTACCGTTACAGCGGTTCAACCGGGCGGGCAGTTTGTGCTGCAGGGTGTCAGCCTGATTCACCAGCCCACTACAACCAGCCGCTCTGTGTTGCTGTCTACCGAGGGGGATTACCGGCAGGTTTACTCCGGGGATGTGAAGGTGTACGAAAACCGAGAGATGCTGCCGCGAGCTTTTGTGGTGCATCAAACCAAACTGGTTTCTGACGAAGCGCAGGCTGTGGCGGCGATGAAAGCCGCCGAATTTAACCCCCGGCAAATGATGGTTCGGGTGGCTGGGGAATCGGAAAGCGTGGGGGTGGTTACCTTGGGCAAAGACACTCAGGGCGATACCGTAAAAATAACCGGCTACTTGCCGGAGCAGGTTAAGGTTTCTGTCCGGCTTCAAGCGCCGGGGTGGTTGGTTCTGACGGATGCCTTTTACCCCGGCTGGCAGGCCGCGGTGGATGGGCAGCCCGCAGAGATTTTGCAAAGCAACATCATGTTCCGCGCCGTTGAGGTTCCGGCGGGCGAACACCTGGTGCGCTTTGAGTTCAAACCAAAATCATTTCAGACCGGAATGTTGATTAGTGGGGGGGCATTACTGATTGTTGTGACGGGATTGGTGGTGACGGGGCTGGTTCTCTGCCGGAAAAATTGAGCGCCGCCGTCTAAAAATCACACGGGCGGGGCATACCAATGACTCTATCCACCGTAGTTTTGCTGATGGGATTATCGCAGGAGCCTTTGCCAATAAAGGCCGACCAGACAACACATTTCATGCCCTGCACCTTGGCTACGTGAAAAACGTTAGCTTCTATCGGCAAACGGGAAGATTGCCGCCCGACAGGGTTGTAGCTCCAGTTTTCGGTATTGGTGCTGTCGTAGCCCCGCATCGTAGCCAGGCAGTACAGCTCATCCTGAGCCAGATTTAGCGCTTCAAACTCAAATACAATGGCTCCGTCGTTCCACACCAGGCCATCTTTGGGGCCAATAATTTGGGGGGCCGGGCGCAGGGTGGGTACCGGGGTGACGGTTGCCGCAGGCGGCGGGGCCTCGGTTGCTGTTACATTGTTTACCACAATCTTCGGGACAGGTGTGGACGTGGGCTGTGGAGCAAGCGTGGCAGTTGGCAGCGGGGTTGGCGTATCCGGTACAATAAGTTGCACAATGGCCGGGGTGAGGGTGGCCGTAGCGGTTGCCGTTGCTTTGGCCGCAACTTCCTGCTGCGCTGCCGGTGAAACCAGCCCGCTTACCAGAAACGCTATCACCAGAATTACAATGACCGCAACTATGGTCCACAACAGCCGCCGGCTGTTAGCTTGGCGACGGTTAGAGGGCAGCCACAGCGTGCCGGTTTTTTGCCGCCGCCGTTTTTGTTTGTACCGCACGCTGCGCATAGCCTGCGAGGCATCGCGATGGGAATATCGAGCCGCGCTCTTGTAATGCCCCAGCGCTTTTTTGAAATCTCCCGCTTGTTCTGCCTGAAACGCATCTGTGTAAGACTGACGGGCTGAAGATTCCGCCGATTTTTCATCTTCACCCGCTGCCAGTTGATTTTCTATGCCAACAACCTGTTGCCGAAGGTCGTCAACTTGCTGGCTGAACTGGTCGGGGATATTTGCCGATGCACCAATAAAAGATGCTTCCCGTTTGCGCAGGTTAGCCAGCGCCCCATATAACGATTGTAGCTCTGCGTGCATTCGCAAACGTTGTTCGCGAGAAAGCTCTCCGGCAGTCATACTCCGTTGGCCTCAAAAAAAATTTCCCGGCAGTGAAGCGAAAAAAAACTACCCCACCTATACGATACCAGACAACGAACGCATCAATGGGGTTCAAATCTTTACCCGGCACAGTATACCACACCCGGCTATCATCAACAACCGGAATGACCTAAAAAATTTGGCTGCTGGATTGGGTAACCGGGTGAAAATTGGTCAATTGATGAGCGTGCCAAAATTAACCGTCTGTCCTTTTAAAACGGCTTCAACATTACCCGCTTCTTCTGCCGAAATAATCATGGCTTGCATGGGGGGCATGGCCACGGTCAACCGGTACATTTCCTGCACTTTGGTAAACATTCCGCCCGTTACATCTGTGCCGTGAGAGCCGCCCAGCATCAATTCGACTTCATCCCAGTTGGTGCGGTCAATGTCTTCGATGATGCCGGCAGCGGGGTTGGCCAACGGGTCAGACTCATAAACGCCATCCACCTGGCCGGCCAAAATGATGCGGGCCGGAGTCAGTTCGCGGGCCAGGTTATCAAACAGTTTTTCTGTGGAAACAATGCTCATCCCCTGGCTGGCATCTATGCTAACATCACCGTACACTATGGGCACCAATCCGTGACTGAGCGCTTCTTTTAAGGGAAACGTCTCAAGATACATCAACTGGTTACCACGGGTGCGGGTGCTGGCCGAGGGTTGAAATTTAAGGGCGGGAACGCCGGCCCGGCGCAGCGCTGTAAGTACAATATAATTTAGCTCGGCGGCGGCGGCAGCTACTTCTGCAAAACCCAGCCAGCTATCGGCAGATACAGCCCCCTTGTGTGTTTGGTATTTGTTGGCCACCTCGTGCCCAAATGAGCCGGAACCGTGCCCAATAATCAACTGTAAATCATCGCCACGTTCATCCAGTGCATTTTTTATCTCTGTTGCCAACCGGTTAATGACGTCTGTCCGGGCCGTAAACGGATTTGTTTTATCGGTAATGACCGATCCCCCCAACTTGAGCAATACTAATTCAGACAAGATTCACTCCTTATATAAAATGTTCGTAGTCAGGTCCGCAGCACGGCGGACTTTCGGCCGTCTAACGCCACTCCACTATCGCTGCGAGGCTGACTACGAGCGGAGGTTGGCTACGAGCGGGTAATATCTATAAATGCTTAAAGATACAGCGCAGAATTTTACCTCAAAGTGAATTTTTTGGGGAATCGGTTGGGAAACAAATAATAACTGGTGCTCACCAATCTTCGGGGAATGGAGTTATTTTGAAGGTAACCATTAGTTTGCTATAATTTTGCTGCCAAATTACATCAAGGAAACATTTTATGTCGCTAACACATTTTGATGACCACGGACGGGCCCGCATGGTGGATGTGGGACACAAGGACAACTCCCGGCGCGAAGCCATTGCCAAAGGGCGGGTGCTGATGAAACCGGAGACACTGGCCCTTATTCAGGCCGGCGGCATAAAAAAAGGCGATGTGCTGGCCGTGGCTCAAGTGGCCGGAATTATGGCCGCTAAACGGACACACGAGCTGGTGCCTATGTGCCACCCGTTGATGCTGACCCACGTCAGTTTGCAATTTAATCCGCAGCCGGCCGCCGAACCCAATGCAGCAGCCATCATTGATATTAGCGCTACCGTGCGCACCACCGGCAAAACCGGCGTAGAAATGGAGGCCCTGACGGCAGTGAGTGTTGCCGGGCTAACTATCTACGATATGTGCAAGGCCGTAGACCGGGGCATGCAAATTGACGCGGTGCGGCTGGCAAAAAAAAGCGGCGGTAAAAGTGGCGACATCATTCTGGAATAAGGAACAGATTATATGAAAATAACCATCAAATTATTTGCCCGCATGCGCGAGTTAACTGGCGCCGGCACTCTGGAACGAACCGTTTCTGAAAACACCACCATTACCGGCCTGATAAAAGCCCTGCAAACGGAATTTCCCAACCTGGCCGGGACGGCCTCAAGAACTGTTGTGGCTGTAAATCAGGATTTTGTTGATTTTGATACCGTCCTGTCTGATGGCGATGTGGTGGCCTTTTTTCCGCCGGTTAGCGGCGGGACAGATACAAGCCAAACCGGTGGCGCTGCCGGTGATAAATTCAGCATTACATTTGACCCCATTGGCCTGGATGAAATTGCGGCAAAAGCAATAAAGCCGGAAACCGGTGCTGTGGCTGTGTTTGGCGGCGTCGTGCGAAACGTATCAGCGGGCAAGGAGGTAGAGCATCTGGAATACGAAGCCTATGAAGAGATGGCCGTTGCCAAATTAAAACAGGTGGCCGCCGAAGCCCGCGAACAGTGGCCCAAAATTGTGGATATTGCTATTGTGCAGCGTATTGGGCACCTGAAAGTTGGCGAAAACGCGGTGGTGGTGGCCGTGTCCAGCCCTCATCGCAACGATGGCTGTTTTGAAGCGTGCACCTTTGCCATTAATCGTCTCAAAGAAATTGTACCAATCTGGAAAAAAGAAGTCAGCCCGGATGGTGCCGAGTGGGTGGAGGGGGATTATTTGCCCTCATCTACCGACGCTGCCCCATGATGCAGCCGGCGGCCTGTCGCTAAATTTATTGAACTGGTGACACCGAAGGCACCAAGAAAATTACCCTTGGAATCTTCCGTTTCCCCAGTTCCTGTGGAGAGAAACTTATGTCAGAAGTTATACAAGCCGAAACGGCCCTCAGCCTTTCGTTTTTTAACAAAGCCCTGTTACAGCGGGCGCTTACCCACCGCTCTTATCTTAACGAAAATCCAACTCATCCGCTGGAGGACAATGAGCGTCTTGAATTTTTGGGCGATGCCATTCTTGATTTTGTCACCGCCGAATACCTTTATCATCGTTTCCCGGAAATCTCTGAGGGGCGGTTAACCAACCTGAGGTCTGCCCTGGTTCGCACCGAGCGGTTGGCCAGCTTTGCCTATAAAATTAAACTGGGTAACTATCTGTTTTTGGGGCGTGGCGAGGAAGACAGCGGTGGGCGAAATCGCCCCGCTATTTTTAGTGACGCCTTTGAAGCGCTCATCGGGGCAGGTTATTTTGATCAGGGCGCTTGAAATGC
>CAYWSS010000237.1:0-8154 GCA_964460505.1 uncultured Caldilineaceae bacterium
ATCCGGCGAAGCCAAACAGGCCTGGTTCAACCTGTCGCTGGCCGAAACGTTTAATGCCGGCGAAACTGTGTGGCAGCCGGGAGATGTTATCCATACGCAGTGGCAGCTTGACCTGCTGCCGGATGTTCCCCCCGGTAAATACCGGCTTGAGTTGATTCTGCCCGATGACATCAAGCAGGCGCTGTCTGCCGGCGAAGTGATTGTTCCGGAGCAATAGTCTGGTAGCTGTTTTAGCCAACCAACACCATGTTGCCTTAAAAATCCAACAATTCTCTTGTAGATATATTTATGTTTGGGTATAATTGCTTGACCCATCCACGCATCGACTAAATTTCGTATCCTCTCCAAAAAGCAGGGGTGAACCAGGGTTGAGCTTGCCGAAGGCCGTTGGTTTCGACAAGCGTTCAATTAAGCTCACGCCGAAGTTGTAAAGCGACGGCTCTAAACGTTGGTTTATAAAAGGCGCGCTGTCTCTTTTTCGTTTGTTAGTAAAATCAGGAAAGGAGTTTAGTTTATGAAAAAGTACAGCAAGCCCACTCTGAAGAAACACGCTAAGTTGAAGTCAGTTACCTTCAGCTCCCACTAAATTTTTTCAGGCACTACCGTTTTGGTGAAAAGCAGCGGATTTTAAACTTCTTTTTCTTAGGCAGTAGTGATAGAAAAGAAAGCAAAAAGCCGTTGTTGGTTTTCTCCAAATAATCAGCACCAAATACGAGTATAGCGCGCCTTTTCTAAACAAACGTTGTCAACTGCCGCAACAAATCCTGAAATGGTTACTGCAAATAAATTGTTGTATACCTCATCAACCCCAATTGAAAACATAACTTGCCTGATTACCGGTGAACCTATTCCCGAACCGGTTGGTGATTGGGACGATATGGCTGTTACCGCCATTGCGCTGGGGTTGGCCCCGCTGCTGCACCGGCAGCTTGAACAACAGCAGATATCCGTCCCCCCCCCAACAATGGCCAAACTGGCCGTAACCCGGCAGGCTCACGCGAATAGAAACCGGGGCATTGCGCAGCAACTTGGCCAAATCTTGCAGGCTTGCCACCGGCAGGAAGTTCCCGTAATTGTGCTAAAGGGGGCGTTGCTGGCTCCGGTGGCCTACCCCGACCCGGCCCTGCGCCCGATGAATGACATCGACCTGCTGTTTCAGCCGGCAGATATTTCCCGGGCCGGCGCAATCCTGGAATCGCTGGGGTATCAGGGCAAGCATAAAGATGCGTCACACGGGCCGGGCGTTACCAAACACCTTAGCACCTACCGCCGGGCCGGTAACAAGGGGGCCACCCCCAATCCCTTTCTCAGCGCCGGTGCGGATCGAATGGTTGAACCACACCTGTCACTGGAAGAATCCTGGTTTGGGCTTGCGGTTGATGTCACCCCCGGCGTGTGGAAACGAGCTGTTCCGGTTGCGCTTGACGGCCAACCGGCATACCGGCTTTCAACCGACGACACGCTGTTGCATCTGTCTGTCCATGCCACATTTCACATAATTATGGGGACGCCGACCTTTGTTCAATTGTACGATATTTGCCGCGTAATTAACGTCTGGCCTGATGAAATTAATTGGAGCCAGGTGGCTTGCCGGGCCGTCCAAAGCGGAGCAGCGCCCTTTGTGTATGCAGCCTTGTACTGGAGCCAAAAACTGTACAAAACGCCCATCCCGGCTGATACAATGCGCCTGCCGGCAAACGCCACGCCACCAAAACTAATTAATTACATTCATAAATTGGGCGCGGTTGAGCTTTTTAATAAAACACAGCAGCCGCCACTGGTAACGCTCAGGCAGCGCTTGTTGCGGGGCCTGGCCGCGCGGCGGGAAACTGCGCGCTGGGCCGGTTCGATGAAAGCCAGGTGGCGTGTCTGGCAAACCGCGTTGGCCGTACACAAAACAGATACCGCTACGTTGCTTATGGGTAAAAAGCTAAAAACAGAATCGTGATCAAAAAAATCGCAGCTGTTTCAGCGTGGGGCGTTGCGGCAATTCTGCTCTTTTTTTCGGCCAGGCGCTGGCTTTTTATTTTTTCCACGCTGCAAGCCGGGCCGGTGCAGCCGGAAACAGAACCTTTGATTCTGGCGCCGTTCAATGTTTTGCTCCTTGTTCCGGTAAGAAACGAAATCGAGGCTTTGCCCGGCCTGATGCCGGCGCTGGACCGGCTGGCGTACCCTGCCCACAAACTCAGGGTGGTATTCATCAACGATGGTTCAACTGACGGCAGCGAAGCAATTTTGCGCCGCTGGATTGCTGATCGACTAAATTGGCACCTGTTATCTCTGGCGCAGAATGTAGGCAAGGCCGGGGCGCTCAATGCCGCGCTTCAGGAATTTGCGCAGGGTGACGTGATTGCCGTTTATGATGCCGACGAGCGCCCCCAGCCGGCCGCGCTTCGATACCTGGTGCAACCCTTTATCGATTGCCGGGTAGGGGGCGTTAGCGGGCAGCGCGCCGTCAGCAATAAATTGTCCGGCCCGGCGGCATGTTACTCAACATTTGAGGGGTTGGTACACCAGTTTGTAACTATGCGAGCCAAAGATCGGTTAAATCTGGTGCCGGCGTTGCTGGGGTCAAACTGCGCCTATCGACGCCCGGCGCTGGCCTCGGTTGGAAATTTCAGGCCCGGCGCGCTTTTGGAGGACAGCGACTTAACAGTAAGACTGGCCCGGTCAGGCTGGCAAACTTGTTTTGTGCCGGAAGCTGTCAGTTATTATCAAGTGCCGGTAACAATTTGGGGGTACTGGCAGCAACACATGCGTTGGGTTAGAGGTTTTAACGACGTGGCCGGAAAGCAAGCTCACCGGTTGCTGTTCAACCGGCGCTTGTCCGTGGCCCAAAAAATAGAACTGCTGGCTTTCTCGGCGGGCTACCTGGATCGACTGGCGTTGCCGGCGGCAGGGGTGCTGGCCGCCCTTGGCAACCGCCCGGCGTTTCTGGCGATGGCAATCAGCCTTTTTACGCCGCTGGCTCAAATTGTGTCCGCCCTTTACGTGGCTCGACAGCCCGCTGCCTTGTGGGCGCAAATTGTCTGGGTGCCACTCTTTTTTGGGGTAGATGTAGCAACAGCCATGGCCGGTTACTGGAACACGCTGCGAAACTCTCCCCAAAAATGGGAAGAACGCCGAAGCAGGCGGTAGCAGGGGCGCAAGGGTGCAGATTAATTTGTCTCCTGCTGCCCTGCCTCTTGCGGCCTTGATACTGGTTAACATTATGACAAAATCACCATTTATCTCAATCATAATCCCCGTACATAATGGCGGCAGCCAATTTTTGCGCTGCCTGGCGGCCATTCGCCAATCGACGTTTTTGGATTGGGAACTGCTTGTAATTGATGATGCTTCCGGCGACGGGTCGGGAATGTTGGCCCGTCATTTGGGAGCCAACGTGTTTTCAAGCGGGGGGCAATTTGGCCCGGCTGCGGCTCGAAATATGGGCGCAGGATTGGCCCGGGGCGAAATCCTGTTTTTTACCGACGCCGATTGTGAAGTTCACGCCGATACCCTGGCTCGCATCGCCCGGATTTTTCAGGCCAACCCTCGCCTGGCCGCCCTGTTTGGCTCCTACGATGATGCGCCGGCCGCGCCAAATTTTATGGCGCGGTACAAAAACCTGTTTCATCACTACGTTCACCAGCGCGGCAAGGTAGATGCCTCTACCTTCTGGGCCGGCTGTGGGGCCGTTAAACGCGCAGAATTTTTGGCGCTGGATGGATTTGATACGCAGCGGTACCACCGCCCGGCCATCGAGGATATTGATTTTGGATACCGGTTAAAACAGGCGGGGGGGCAAATTCTATTGGCCAAAGCGGTGCAGGTTAAACATCTCAAAGCGTGGACATTTCTTTCACTGCTCAAATCTGATATTTTTGACCGGGGTATCCCCTGGACCCGGCTGTTGCTGCGCAACAGAGTATTTGCCCGCGATCTCAATCTGCAAACGCACAACCGGGTGAGCGTGGTAACCGTTTATGGGGTGCTTCTTGCCCTGGCGCTCAGTTTTTGGCAGCCGCAGGTGCTCTTTGTTGCCCTGGCTTTAGCCTGTTTGTTACTCTGGTTAAATATTGATCTGTACCATTTTTTTTACCGGGCGCAGGGGCTAATTTTTACCCTGCGCGTTATTCCAATGCACTGGTTTTATTATGTGTACAACGCCGTAGCCTTTGGCTGCGGCCTGCTGCTGCACTGGCGGGCACGGCTAAAACCTAAAAGCGCTGCCTCTCTGGTTGATGGGGTGGAAAGTGAACATTGAACATTAAGACCACCGGCCAACCCGTGGTAATTAACAACTGGCGGATGCTAATTAAAAACCCATCCTGGGCGATATTGGTGGGCGTTACCGTGACGGCAGTGTATCTTCTCCTGCTGCCGTTTGTGGCCCGCTCGTGGCGGGCCACCGGAGACGAGCCGCACTATCTGCTGGCCGCACATTCGCTGGTTTACGATGCTGACCTGGATTTGAGCAATAATTACGCCCAAATGGATTATCTCAATTTCTATTTTAGCCGGGATATTGCCCCCCAGGTGCGCTTGAACAGGGCCGGCCGGCAAATTCTCAATCATTACCCGGGGCTGGTGTTTTTGATTGCGCCGGCCTATGCCGCCGCCGGTCGATTTGGGGTGTTGTTTTTTCAGGCTGTTATGGGCGGCCTGCTGGCCTCCCTAACGTTCAAGTTGGCCCATTTTATCAGCGGCAATACGCCGGCTGCGCTTTTGGCAACGGGGGTGGCCGCCCTGGTTCCGCCGTTGCTGATGTATCCCTATCTGGTCTACCCGGAACTGGTGGCTGCACTGCTAACCACCCTGATTCTCTACCTGGCCATCAGCCGTGATCAAGCCGGTTTGGGGCCAATGTTGACTGTATTTGTGGCGCTGGCAATGCTGCCCTGGCTAAATCGTAGATTTATCCCCGTGGCGTTAACCCTGGCCCTGCTGATTGCCTGGAGCTGGCGCCGGCGAGGCTCGTGGCAGGGTCTCTTTACAGCCGCCGGGACGGGCGCGCCGGCCGTGGTAATTGGTTCGGTGGCCGGCATTATCTGGTTCAACAGCCAGTTGACCGCGCCCCTCCGCGCCGACATTGCCGCCGCGCCGTCGTACGCAGATTTTTGGCTGCGATTTTTCAGAGGCGCGGGCTGGCTGGTTGACCAGCAGCGCGGATTGTTTATTTTTGCGCCGGTCTACATTTTAACCCTGTGGGGTTTGCCTGCGCTTGTTCGCCACAGTTGGCGGCACCGCGCACGCCACTGGACCATTTTACTGCCGTTTCTGGTGTCGATGGGGGTAACCAGCATGGCCGGCGGTTTCTGGATTGCCTGGGAATTGGGGCCGCGCTTCCTGATTGTTGCCCTGCCGGGGCTGGTGCCTTTGCCGGCCCTGGCCTGGCGCGATTTTAATCACAACAAAATCTGGCTGGCCGGCGCAATTCTGGTTACTGCGGTGAGCCTGCTTAATAGCTGGGTAATTGTGCGAAACCCCGAATTGCCGTACAAATCCTCCCTGCCCCTTTTTTATGGAGAAAAATTGTCGCTGCCGTTGGCCGATATTCTGCCCGATATGGCCGGCTATGCCAGGATTGAGCCGGAAGAGACAACTGCCCCGACAACAGCGCTGGCCGGTGAAACTGTGTGGAACATCCCTGCCGGTAAACCTGTTAAAATCATCAAATCAGCAACCCTGTCTGAATTGCCGTTTGGCCACTATATTTTAAACTGGCCCATTTGGGCCGGTGGGGTGCTCCCGGCAGATGCAAAAATAGCCCGGCTGTCGATTAAACATTTGGGCGGCGGGCCGGTGTTAAACCACACAATCAGCGCCGGAGATTTGCCGGATGCCGGCCGCTTTGGCGCGGTTGCCACCCGCTTTGCCAATCGAAATGCTGACCGGTGGCGCGCGCCAATGGTGCTAAATGTTACCGCCACCGGGGCAAGCAATCTGCAGGCCCGGTTTTTGCTCTTAAAACCTGATCCATTCTATGCGTTTGTTCTGCCGCTGCTTTCTCTGCTGGGGTTGGCAATTGCGGCCACTGTTTTTTATACTTGGTTCACTCCACCGCACAATTACCCCTGGCCGGAAATTGTGTCCGGGCCGGGAAAATCAGGCTGGATTTGGCTGTTGCTGGTGGGACTGGCCGCCACCGGTTATCTGATTTTTACCCAATCCCGCTCAAGCCGCACCTACGATGCCGGCCGCCTGTCCCATTTTGTGGGGCGGCCCGTGTCCGATACCGCCGCCGTTGATGGCGACGCCTGGTCGGTTGATCCGGCCCTCGACCCGCCGCAGAAGGCTATCTACGGCCCGTTTGATATTTTTGACGCCGGTCAATACCGGGTGACGTTTCGGCTGAAAATTCCGCAAAACGTGGAGACTGACCGGGAAATTGCCACCCTGCAAGTGAACGCAACCGCCAATTTTGATCCATTGCGCGCCCGGCCTGTTTTAGCAAAACATTTTTCGCAACCCAATCTCTATCACGACATGATTCTGGCCGTCGCCAACCCGCGCCGCCAATCGCTCAGTTTTGAGGTGCATTACCTGGGGCTTGCCCCACTGATAATTGACGGGGTTACGGTTGAACGAATCAACAAATGAGCAAATATACGCCCCTGTAACCTGTAACCTGCACCCTGTAACGAGGTATCATCTTGAATCTACGCCAACTATTTTCTTTTGGATTAATGACTGCCGGAGCCGTAGCCGCTGCCGGTTCGCTCCGTAAGCGCCGCCGGTGGGAACAAACCAACACCCGGGCCGCAATTATGCTGGATTGGGACGATGTGCAGGCCGTGGCTACCCGGTCCCCGGACGTATTTGCGGCTGCCTCGCTGCTGGGGTGGTACCGGGAAAACGGCGCAACTCACCTGTCGCTTCCGGAACTTACGCTCAACCGCTTGCGTTTAAAGGGCAAAATCAGCGTGGTGCAGGGGGCAGCCGTTGGCCGAATTTATTTGCAGGTAAGCGAAACCGCATTGGCCAACCTGTTGGTTGCCGAGTTGCAGGCGCGCCTGCCCCACATTGATGCCCAACGTGACAGCAAAAACACCCTTTCATTTGTTGGCGATTTGCCCGCGGTGGCCGAAGTTGGCCTGGGGTTTGATCCGGCCCACGCCGCCCTGGCCCGGCAAGCCGGACTGTTGCCGGTGGTGCGGCCCATCGGTTACAGTTGGGTGCAGCCGGAAATGATTGATCGCACGTTTGATCAGGCTGCCCGGTTGGGGGTTAAAATTGTGGCGGTGCAGGGCGCGCTGATTCCCGGCCACGAGTTCAACATTCAGCATACGGTTGAGGCCATGCAGCGCAACCGGCTAACTTACGCTTATTTTCGGGAGAGCCGTCACCAAAAAGGGGATTGGTTTCTGGCCAAGCATCTGGCCCCGTCCGGGTTGGTCATGCCGGCCCACGAATTTACGCCGGCAGATTTACTGGACGAAGATTTGCATACCGCGGCCTATTGCTGGGGAAACCTGGCCAAAGAGTCCGGGGTGCGATTCTGCTCGGTGCGATTTTTTCGCGTTTTACACGCTGCCGACCCGCTTGAATCGCTGGAATATGTGCGCGAGATTGCCCACCACTTGCATCACGCCGGAATGACACCGGCGGAGGAACCGGCGCCCCCTCTTACAACCGCGCAACCCCGGCTCGATAATCTGTCACTGGCCGGCGCGGGAATGAGCGCCGCCGGGGCGGCCGGCCTGGCCGCAGATTTCCTGCCCGCGCCCGAACCGCTAAAAATAGCCGGTGTTGCGGCCGCAGCGGCCGCCCTGGCCGGGACGCCGTTTGTTAAGTTACCCAAGCCCGGCGGGCGTTACCCCCATTCTCACCATCACCCTCAGCACGATGGCGGCCACCATCACCATCACCCCCACGGCCCTGCGCCGGCGGCCACGGCATATGCTCAAAAAGGGGTGGCGCTGGCGGCAGCCGCTGCTTTTCCCGTGGCCGCGCTCACGCTCGACGGCGTGGGCGTTCCGCCTCCGCCGATCATCCGGGTGCAGCCGACCAGCCACGACTTCGGGCAGGTTCAGGTCGGCCGCAGCGGCACGCCGCAAACGGTCACCGTGTCGAACGAGGGCGCAGCCGACCTCACGCTCGGGACCATCGCGGGCCTGGCGGCGCCGTTTTCGATCGCCAACGACACCTGCAGCGGCGCCACGGTCGGCG
>CAYWSS010000238.1:0-8141 GCA_964460505.1 uncultured Caldilineaceae bacterium
GCAAATAGCGACAGTTTTGTCTGAGTGGCGTAAGCTTCTGCGGGTGTTTTTTGCCGGCCACCCACATGGGCGCGGCTGGCGTTGATGCCCAGCGGCAGGGGCTGGTCAGTTACGCAGTGAGCCTGGCACGAGCCGCAATCGCTGCACTGGTAAAGGACGTTCACATTCTCTGCATTCCAGCCCGTGACTCCCCGTTTAACCGAGGCCACCAGAATGCCCCACCCGTGCGGCGACGTGGCCTCGGTGTGGGTTACGTGGGTAATGGGGCAGGTGTGCCGGCACATCAGGCAGTAGCGGCACAGTTCTGTAATTTGTTTAACGTCTGTTAAAGTCTGATGAGTGTCCATAAGCGCTTTTAAATTATATTGCAGGCTCAATTTTATAGGTGTCAGTTGCGGCGGCCTTGGTTTCCAGGTCAACGGTGCGAAAGTGGGCATCCGGGTTGTTGGGGAAGTTGTCGGGCGTGTGGAAACCCAGTTTGCCGGGATTCATAATCCCTTGCGGGTCAATGGCGTCTTTGAGCGTTTGCAAAAACGGCCAGGTTGCGCCGTACATTTCCGGCATTAAATACCCCAACTTGAAGCCGATACCATGATGTTCATTTAACATTCCCCCGTGAGCCAACGAGGTGCGCACGGCGCGGGTCCAGATTTCATTGTGTAACGCCAGAGCCTCGTTAGGGTCTTGCGGCGGCCGGTTGATGACAAAGCGGTCGTAAAGCATCACCCCCCACGGGAACCAATGCGAAAAGTGGCCGATATAACCAACATCCCACTGGGCGTAATTATCTTCGATGACGGACTTTTTGGCGTAGTACAAATTTTTAATGTGGTCAAATGTGGTGACGGTTTCGGTGGTGCCGTACATTTGGGGCAGAAACAGCGACAACGGGGGAAAGTAAAAGTTGTACCGGTTTTTCCACCAGGCTTCGCCCGGTTCGCGGCCCAAATCACGAGCGCCCAGTTCAAAACAAATATCCAGCGCCCGTTTTTCCTGGGCTTTGGCAATTTCGGGCCAGCCGTCAAAACCCAGGGCCATGTAGGCGCCTTCAAGCTCCAGGTTGAGCACCCGTTTAATTGTTTTTTTGGTGGATGGGAGATCGTACAAGCGCACTACCAGCGGGTCAAGCCGCTGGGTCATGATGCGCCGGCCCGCTTCCAGAGCCTGTGGCAGGTTCTGGAACAAAACCCCCCGCAGTAACCGGCACGCCGGCCGGCGTTCAATTTGCATGGTGGCTTTGGTGATGATGCCCAGCGTGCCTTCGGCGCCCACCCACAAGCCCATAAAATCAGGGCCGGAGGCGTGATTGCGCGACATCGGGGTTTGAATAATATCGCCGTTAGGCAGCACAACCTCCATCGAAAGGACTAATTGCTCGGCTTTGCCGTATTTGGTCGAGATGGTGCCGGAGCCGCGCGGCGCCAGATACCCACCCAATGTGGCGCAGTTGGCCGAGGCCGGGTAGTGAGGCAGGGTCAACCCTTTTTCGTTTAAAGCCCATTCCAACTGAGTGCCGATGATTCCTGCTTGCGCGGTTACAGTCAGGCAGTTCTCATTAATTTCAAGGATGCGGTTCATCCGTTTGGTGTCGAGCAGGATGCCGCCAAAAATTGGCCCGGCCCCGCCTTGTGATCCGGAGCCTCCGCCCCAGGGAACAACGGGCAGCCGGTAGCGTCCGGCAATTTTCATCACGCCGGCAACTTCTTGGGTTGAGCCGGGATGGACGATGAAATCGGGTTTGGTGGGTTTCAGCCCGCGATCCAGCCACATTTGCAGCATCCACGACCAGTCGGTGGAGTAGACCAGTTTGTCGCTGTCACGGACAGATACGTGTTCGCTACCCAATAAACTTGCCAACTCGTTATAAATTTTATCAACAGGGAATTTATCCGTCATAGTTTTTGTCCAAAACCCTAAAATAGGCAGGTGTCATAGTTACTGCTCAGGTTGCACAGAGATTCTCAGAGAATGCACAGAGATACACGGAGTTTTTCATGTTTTTTCAAAAATCTTTCCCTGTGCGCTTTGTGTCTGTGACTCCTCCGTGTAACTCTGTGCCAAGTAGTTACGTGTCGTTGGATTAGTGGAACGTAATGTTTAGTATCGGCCTAAACGTTTAAACATGTTGTCTCTGACATGCCTGAGATGGTCAAGCATAAGTTGTTGGGCTTTTTCACCGTTGCGATCAACAATGGCTTCAACAATTTCTCTGTGTTCCAGCGTGCCGTCGATGAGAAACCGGTCGGTAACGTGCTCATCAGCGCCTTTATTGTAAATACGGTTTCTGGCCTGGATAACCAGTTGCCCTAACAGGTGATTGGGGCAAGCATGGCAGAGAATTTCATGCCATTGGATATCAAGTTTAGACCAACCTCGCCGGTTTCCTTCCCTGGCGGCTTGCTCCATTTGATCGGTGAGCTGCTGGAGGGCTTCTCGCTCTGGAACAGGGAGTGATTCCGCGGCCATACGAACAACCTCGGGTTCCAGCAATTCGCGCACGTGAAGCGCATCAAAGACATCTTGCATTGAATGGGCGGCAACGGTAATGGCGCGCCCCGGAATAATTTGCAACAGACCATCTTGGGCAAGCTGGTGCAGGGCTTCGCGCACAGGGGTACGGCTAATGCCCAGGGCCTTGGAGATTCGGGTTTCAGACAGGGGGTTGCCCGGTTGCAGCCCGGCATGTAAAATGGCGTCTTGTAACCGGTTATAGGCAACTTCGCGCAGCAAGCGAGAATCGTCCTGATAAGTATCTTTTTGTTCTAAAAGATATTCTTCCAATCTATTCATTGCCCCTGCCATGCAAAAATAAGTGAGCCAAATAATGGTATTAAATCTGTATACAAGTAGTATATGATAACAATACAATAGATATGCGGTTTTGTCAAAATCATCTTGATTGAAATTGGGGTCGTGTTCCAGCAAAGTGCGGATAAATGATTCTGTATAAATTCTAAATTTCACAAAGAGTAAAAATCGAGGAGTAATGGTATCATAAGCCGGATGAAATTCAATTCGGGGGAGCCGAGATGTTATTACATCCGGTTGACCACAGTGAAATACCAGAGCAGCCGGCCGAGCTTGGGGGCAAGTTACTGAAAGAGAATAATCTGTATCGGTTGGTTGGGGACAGGTGAGAAGAGTTTATGACAGATGAAGATTTTATGTGGATGTACAGTACAATTGGCGGGGAAGCGATATTGCCGGTCTGTTAAATAGAGGCTCAAATTGCAAATCCGAGCCGAACATTCCGAAAAATCCCAAAGAGCCACCAATCGTAAATCGGCTAGGGGAATAACCGCCGGGTTTTGATTTCGGCCACGGCATTTTCCCGAAAACGGTACAGGCGAGCCGGACGCCCGCCGGTGTCGCGATAGCCTTCCATCATTTCCACAACCCGGGTTTTTCGCAACTTACTGCGAAAATTACCCTTGTCCAGCTTGGTTCCCAAAACAATTTCATAAGCATCCTGCAATTCACGCAGCGTGAAAGTTTTGGGTAATAGCTGAAACCCAACGGCGCTGTATTCCAGCTTGTACCGCAGGCGAGTTAGGGCATACTCTAGAATTTGGGCGTGGTCAAAGGCCAGTGGCGGGGCATCGTACACAGAAAACCAACCAACGTCTGCCGCATCGGTATCGGCCTGGGGGGTGAGTTTGTCGGCGCCCACCAGGGCAAAATAGGCCACTGTAATAACGCGGGTACGTGGGTCGCGCCCGGGTTCGCCAAATGTAAACAACTGTTCCAGATAAACATCTGTCTGTTTTACGCCGGTTTCTTCGGCCAATTCCCGATACGCACCATGTTCCAGACTTTCATCCATCTTAACAAACCCACCCGGAATGGCCCACATCCCTTTAAAAGGCGGATATTTCCGTTTAATCAACAGCACTTTGAGCTGCTCATCAAGAATGCTAAACAGCGCCACATCTACCGTAACGGACGGCCGCTCAAATTGGGTGGCATCATAACTGTTGTTGGTTTCTGCATCCATGCCTAAAACCCCGTAGAAAGTGTAATTGTTACACTTGTGTTGTAAGCCCATTATACACGTTCCTCAGTGGCTTGTCTATTAAACCGGAGAGTTGGTTTACCGGCAAATGTTTGTTAATATTGTTAGCGTAGAGTAAAATTCTACACAGAGAGGTGACAAACAACCGTAATGCCATCCCCGACAGCAACAAAACCGTCAGAAAGAAATGCGCGCCGGTCAGTACAGCAAAAAGCGGCGGCTGCTACCATTGCCTCAATGAACGATGTGATTTCGCCGGCGGAGCTAACCTGTTTTTCCAACAAATCAATTACCGAGGTTGAAGCCCTACAGGAAGAAGTGGCGGCGGTTATCCCTGCCGGGAATATTGTTGGATTGGTCATGGGGGGCCTGGCTCGATTACGGGGCCGCAAATTACCGGCCAATCACGCCAAATCGGATGTGAGCGCCCTGCTGCGTGGGGTGGATCTATTGCCCCGCAATATCCTGCCCCGAACGGTTTACGGTACGCTGTTTGTGGGGCCGGCCGCCGTTTTGCACACGTATCAGAAATTATTGGCTTTAACCGGCGTTGAGCCGGAAGACGCGTTTCCCGACGGGTTGTGGCAATTTTATCTTGAGTTTGCTTTGCGTGAGGATGCCGCCCGGCACGCCAACGAAACTGTGGGGTTTCAGCAAGCAATTAACCGCTACAACCTGTCACTTTCCAGCGCCGACCAACTTGCGGCCTGGGTATGCGCCGTTACCCAAATTTATTTTCAATACGCCGATTTGCTGTATAATGAATGGCGGGAGCGGGTTTATCTTGATTTAATAGAAAAGGCTGCGGGCGAAGCAAACCTGAGCCACAAACTCTCTTTTAGGCGGCTGCCCCAGGCCTGGGCCGCGCAGCGACCCTACCACCGGGGGGGCGATGTTGAGCGCGGCGAAAACTATGCTCAGTATCGGCGGCGTCGCTTTGGTGGTTTTTTACAAAGCCGGATACAGTTTTTGCCGCAAGCGCAGCAAGACAAAATTGCCGCCAAATTTGCCGAAAGAGCGGCAGAGGAGTTGCCGGCATTTCAGCGGCAGATGACAATTTTTTCGGGACTTGTTCCGGAACGGTATCGAGAAAACAAAAATGCCTTCTCTTTGTGGCAGGCAAGAATTGGGGTAATATTCAGGCAGCGGTACTATTTGTTGCCGGCGTGCGCAACCAATCAGACAGGACAGCCACTACTGTTTGAAACGCAGCAGCCCAATGCCCGATCCGTTCCGCTCCAGTTTGATGCCGCCGGACATCTGTTTGATACGGATGGACAGTTGCTTTCTGTGGATCCCACAGGGCAGGTGTTTACGGAGAAAAGTGGAATACTGCGCGGCCGCCTGCGCCCACCGCCGTTTCAATCCGTGCGGCGGCAGGTGGAAGCGTTACTGGGCCGGCCTGACGTTGATGCCGGCTCCTCACCGGTTGCTGAATTAGATAATCAGTTGCTTGGCATCAAACGTTCTGACCACGCGCGGGCCCGCCGGCTGTTGCGGGGCGAGTGCGTAACACAAGAGTTGGCCGCATTAAAATACACACCGGTCATTATTAATTGGGATGAACAAAACAGGGCCAAACCACTGGCTTACATCCGGCGCGGCCAGCGTGGAATTGGGGATCACGCCCTGACCCTGTTCCGAACATCCAATTCGATGGTGTTTGACCAGTCTCATATATTTTTTGATGGGGTTTGGGGCATGGCCCTGGCCGAAATTCTCACCGGCGAAGCAATATCCTGGGGAGTATATTTTGCCGGGCTTCCGGCTCCAAAGCCTGCTAACACACCGCCCTACAGCCTGGCGCTTAACTTTGAACCGGCGTTGGCAGAGTTTGAGCTGGCCATTAAAACCGAGGTGTCTGCCGAAAGCACCGGCGTAAATTTACACAGGCTGTACACCGTGTGTAAATTATTGCCCAAACGTCATCCCGCCTTAAAATTAACCGTTAACGATATGTTGATTTTGTATCGGTGCGCGTTTGGCCACGAGTATCACCCGTCGCATAGTTTAGAGGATGCCCTGTTTGAATTTAGAATGCAGGATGACAGTGCAGCAGCGCAAAAAATTTACAACCTTATTAACAAAATAATTGTTAAAGCCCAGGCCCAAAATCCGGCGTTGGTTATTCCAATGGAAGCCACGGCGGCCCAACCCCGCGAGCGATTGTACCCTACTACATTTCGCAATCCGTTTACCGAATTGTGGGGAATATATCAGGCGGCGGCCAAGGCTCTGGCCGCCTATTCCAACAGCCAAATGCAGGAAGATTGGGCCAGGTTTGCCGGCGAACGCCGCGCTTTGCTGGCCCAGCTCAACTACTTTGGGCAACTTGTCCGGGCTTATAAAAAAGTAGCGCTAGAGGGCGGTAGTACCAGCGCGGCCACCATCAAACTGTTAGCTTTTTTGCCGGACTCGCTGACCAAATTGCTGGACGAAATTCCGCAGCGCATTGATATACTCAACGAAGTTTTAAAGGGCGAAGAGGTTTTTTCAAACATGGGCCGCGTGGCCCGAGGCTCGTCCATTTCACGGTTTATTAGCGCTAAAGATGATAACAATAACAAAACCCTGGTTTGGGCGGTTGTTACCGATGACCAGGATGTGCTGCATCTGGCGCTGAGAGATTTTAGGCCGCATGTGGCCGCCCTGAAAAATGTAGACCGAACAGACCTGGCCGAATTAATTGCAAAAGATTACCTGGATAAATTTGTTGCGGGATTTAATCAATTTACAGAGCGCCTGGATGGTATTTTAAATGCTGCCGCAACCCATTCCGCGCGTGAGGAGAAGAGTACATGATGCCTGGCAAAGACCCCTTTATTGGGATGACGCTAGGTTCGTACGAAATTTTAGAAGCTATTGGCGAAGGGGGTATGGCCCGAATTTACAAAGGGTTCCATACCGAACTTAACCGGTATGCTGCTATTAAAGTTGTAAATTGGGGGTTGCAGGAAGACCCTGAATTTACCCAACGATTTCGCCGCGAAGCTCAAGCCATTGCCAGTTTGCGACACCCGAACATCGTGCAGATTTTTGATTTTGGCAAGCACGAAAGCGGCTATTTTATGGTGATGGAATTTATTGATGGCAGCGACCTGGCCGTACTGATACGGCAAGCCATAGCAGGGCAGTCGCTCTTGCCCCCCCCACAGGTTGTGCGGGTCATAAAAGAAGTTTCTGCGGCTCTGGACTATGCCCACCGGCGAGATGTTATCCACCGCGATGTGAAACCTTCAAATATTATGGTTAATCGCGAAGGGCAATCAATTCTAACCGATTTTGGACTGGTGATGCTTCCGGCTCAGGCCAGCCAGGTTACGCTGGGCAGCACGTTTGGCACGCCTCATTATGTGGCTCCTGAACAGGCCATATCATCAGCAGCGGCTGTGCCGGCCAGCGACATCTATTCGCTGGGCATTATTCTGTACGAGCTGAGTACGGGACAGGTTCCGTTTGATGATGAATCTCCGTTGAGCGTTGCTCTGAAGCATGTCAGCGATATGCCGCCACCCCCGGCTTCCATTAACCCCAATATTTCCGGAGAGTTGGAAGATGTTATTTTAAAGGCGCTGGCCAAAGATTTCGCCGACCGGTTTGCTACAGCCACAGAAATGGCCCTGGCCGTAGAAGCAGCGCTTGGTATTGGCAGCAGAACCGGGACCGAACCTTTGGCAGCTCCGGTGTTGCCGGCGGGCGTACCCCCTGCCGAAGAGGTAGCGGCGATGACATTGCCCAACGCTTCGGCCGCTGTCCCCGGGGCCGGGGCCGAACCACCGCCTACCGAACCGTCCGCGGCGCCTGTTTTGGCAAAAAATGGCGCGCCCGTTTGGGTGTGGCCGGTGCTGGCTGTTGTATTGCTGGCTGTTTTTGGCTTCTTCTTTTTTGGTAATTTCGGCTCTTCGGTGCAGGCTACGCCAACAACCGGGGCAGCCGTAGCCGTTGTCGAAGACCCCCCCGATACCCCCACGCCTACTGAAACACCATCGCCGCAGCCAACGGCAACCAGCACCGCTACGGATACGCCCCTGCCACCCACAGATACGCCCCAGCCCACCGGTACCCCAACCCCGCTGCCCACTGAAACGCCCACGTCCACCCCCACTGCGACATTTACCCATACGCCCAC
>CAYWSS010000239.1:0-8138 GCA_964460505.1 uncultured Caldilineaceae bacterium
GCAAAAGGGCGCTACTGTAGCGGTTTCAAAGGTGTGTGCCTAAGTAGTTACAATTATTCATTGTTAATTTGCGGCTTGTCGCGCTATGATTCATCCTTTATCATTTTACTGCTTGCTCAACCAGCGAAAATCATCGCGAAGACGGGGATAAAGTTGGGTAAAGCGGCCGTACAGTTCATTGTAGCGGGTCTGCGCTGCGGGGTCAGGCTTGGTGGTGGGGCCGTGGCGCACTACCTGGGCGCAGGCACTTTTAAGATTGGGATAAATACCGGCGCCAACCCCGGCCAGCAGGGCCGCCCCAATGCCTGCCTGCTGCGGCAGTAACGATTGGCGCAGCGGCAGGCCAAACATATTGGCCTGAATTTGCCGCCAGACGTTGCTTTCAGCGCCACCCCCGGCGGCGATAACCAGTTCAACGTTTCCGCTCAGGGCCAGACTAATTTCCAAGGCCTGGCGCAAAGCCATCGCCACGCCTTCCATAATGGCCCGGGCCAGATGGCCGCGTTGGTGAAAATGAGTTAAGCCGACAAAACCACCTCGAGCCAGCGGGTCCATGTGTGGCGTGCGCTCGCCGGAGAGGTAGGGCAAAAAAATGAGGCCGTTGGCTCCGGGGGGTACAGCGGCGGCTTCGCGGCTGAGGGTGGCGTAGGCATTGGGAGCGTTTGCCAACCCGGTAAGATTGCGCAGCCAGCGCAGCGATAATCCCGCCGAAAGCACTGCCCCCAATACGTACCACATTTCCGGCACAGCGTGGTTAAAAACGTGCAGGCGGGGGTCTGTTTGTAAATCATTTCCAGCAGTATCCACCTGAACCGGCGTAAAAATTTGCCCGCCGCTGCCGGTAGTGACCGATGCTTTACCGGGAGCGATTAATCCGTTGCCGATGGCCTGGGCGGGTTGGTCGGCGCAGCCGGCCACCACCGGAATACCGGCGGGCAAACCCAGTTCGGCGGCGGCCTGTGGGGTGAGTTGTCCGGCAACCTCGGTAGAGGGTAGTACGGGGGGCAGGATATTGCCTGGTAATTGAACCCTGTCCAGAATGGGCGTGGCCCACCCTTTGCCCCGAATATCAAAAATGCCGGTTCCGGCGGCATCGCTGATGTCGGTGGCCGCCTGCCCGGTCATTTTCAGCCGCAGGTAATCTTTGGGCAAAATAGCGCAGTGGGCACGCTCCAGCAACCCCGGCTCATTTTGAGCCAGCCAATGGAGTGTAGCGCCATAAAAGCCAACCGCCGGCAGTGTGCCGGTCAGGGCTGCATATTCCTTTTTGCCAAACGGCTGAACCAGGGCCGTACAGGCGGCGGTGCTGCGCTGATCGGCCCAGATAATGGCCGGGTGGATGGGGGTGTGAGTATCATCCAGCAGGACCGTACCGTGCATCTGGCCGCTAAAGCTGATGGCGGCCGGCTTGTTGCTGCCGCCGGCGGCCGTTATTTGCCGCACCACGTGAACCGCGGCTTGCCACCATGTATCCGGCTGCTGCTCGGCGTAATTGGGCAATGGTTTGTTTACCGGGTATTCTTTGACCGCAACTGCCGGTGTTTGGCCTGTATCTGTATCAAAGAGAACTGCTTTTATACTGGACGTACCCAAATCCAGGCCCAGTAGCCGGGCCATAGTTGCCTCCGGTTATAAAAAACCTACCCCGTAAGTGGAATAGGTTTTTTATGTTGACATGTGGTTGCCCGTTATTCCTCGGTGGCGGGTTGCCCCTCGGAAGCAGAGCTATCTTGCGGCTCAAAATCGCTGCCGATAATGACCCGGAAATCCACATCGCTTTTTAGATTGGGGCTGCGCCGGATGTTTTCTTCTTTAATGTTAAAGAGGGCTTTTAGCAGTTGCAGGGTGTAGGTTTTGTCTTCGTTGTAGACCACAATAACGGTGTGGGCGTAGGTATTGGCGTCGGCCGGGCTAAACTGGACAATGTTGAAGCCCTGGTTTTTCAGGTAGAGCGCAGTTTGCGAATCCAGATCAGATTGATTAGTACCGTTTTGGATGACCAGCTTTGCATCTTCCTGAGCCAAAAACGCTTTTATTTCTTCCTGACGCTGTACTTGCAGCTCAATTTCCTGAGCGCGGGACTGAGCGGCCTGGACGGCTTGCTCTGCTTCAATTTCGGCCTGGGTGGGGCCTTCGGGAATTTCGGGTTCTGTTTCGGCAAACATTTCGGCAACCACTTTGCCAATTTTTTCACGGAGCGGGAGCAATACCTGGGCCTTGGTTTCAGGGACCACGTAATTTACTGTCAATTGAAAATCAATTACTTCAGACTGGATGTTGTCTGTGTCTATTTCATCGGCCAGTTGGGCCAGTTCCAGAATATCTACCAGTTGCAGGTCTGTTTCTATGGTGTCAGACATGGTGCTCCACAGTTCCGGGATTTTGGTAATCATGCCCAGTTGCAGCGCTTTGTCTCTAATGGCTAACAGCACCTGTTGCTGCCGTTTGGCCCGCGAGAAGTCGGAGCCGGGGGTGGCGCGGGTGCGGGCGTAACGCATAGCGTCGTGTCCATCCAAATGATGCTCTCCAGCCTCAATGTAGAAGGGATCGTAGCCGTAGTTGGCATCGGGGAATTTGGGGTCGTCTATGGTTTGCGGCGCGTAAATATCAATGCCGCCCAGCGTGTCGATAATGCTTTCAAAACCCCGGAAGTCGATTCTGGCGTAAAAATGAACCGGCACGCCTAAATTGTACTGAACGGTTTTCATCGTCAACGCCGGCCCGCCGCCGGGGTATTTATTTTGTTCTCCCAGAAAGTGGGCTTTGTTAATGCGGTCTTCGCTGTACCCGGGAACGGATACCCACAAATCGCGGGGAATAGAGAGCATCCCGGCGGTATTTGTGTTGGGATCGATGGTGACCAAAATCAACGTATCGGTCCGGGAGTAAACCTCGTCCGGCCGTTTATCAACCCCCATCAGCAGGATGTTGATCCGCTCCTTGCGTTCATAATTGGGTAGCGGCGCGCCGCTGGAACTGGTTTCTCCGTTATCGCCACCCCGCTCAACCGGCAGCGGAATGGTCGCATCGTCTGTATTGCCGGTTAGGGGCAAGGCCGCCACTACCTGGGGCAGGGATAATTCTGCATAGTCCAGGCCGGGCAGGTTGGCCGTAATGACTGCATTTTTTACGGTGTAATAAAGGACATACCCCATATACGCCCCGCCCAACAGAAAGATAATCATTAAAGCGGTGATTAACCCGTTGATGACGAGAGAGGGGATAAATGATTGTTTGTATTGTTTAGATTGCGTTGCCATAACAGCCTGATTATATCACGAGAAAAATTACAAGCAAAAGAGATTACGCTAAATGGCGTAGGCAGGCTGTTAAAAATAATTAAAAAGCCATTTTGTAACTACTTAGGCACACACCTTTGTAGCCGCTATAGTAGCGTCCTTTTGCCGTTTTTACCCCCCTCAATCCCCCCCGAATCAGGGGGGAAGTTAAGTCTTCCCCCCTCCTGAGGGGGGAGTTAGAGGGGGGTAAGTAGTTACGCCATTTTTAACTCATTTGGATGCCGGGCTAATTGCCCCATATTTGAGTCAGGTAACCGTTCACCCCCCTACCAGAATTATGTCATTCCCGCATGCTTTTAGCGGGAATCTATGCGTGCAGTCTGTGGATTCCCGCTTAATACGTGCGGGAATGACAGGGGGGCTGAATGGTTACTGAGTCAGTTGTTTTGCTGATGATAAAAACCCGATATAATAGGAGATGGATTCCAAAAATTTAACAAGTATTTAATAAGTGTTAAAAAGGAGGATGTTTTATGAATGGAAAGTTTCTTAAGTTTTTAGTTGTGGCAGCTTTGCTTGTGCTTGTGGTGAGTGTGCTGCCGGCCGGCGCGCAGGAAGGCGGCGAATTTACGCTGACCGTTCTGCACACCAACGATGTCCATGCCCGCATTGACGAGTTTGACAAACGCGGCAATACCTGTGATGAGGACGAAAAAGCCGAAAGTAAATGTTTTGGGGGCGTAGCGCGCCGCCAGACAATGGTTGAGCAGATTAGATCTGAAGCCCCCAACGTAATTTTGGTTGATGGGGGCGACCAATTTCAGGGTACGCTGTTTTACACCCAATATAAAGGTGGCGCTGCTCAGGAAATGATGAATGCGCTGGGCTACGATGCTATGGCCGTGGGGAACCACGAATTTGACGACGGCCCCGGCGCGCTGGGCAGCTTTATTCGCGGTGCCAATTTTCCGGTACTCAGCGCCAACATTGATGACAGCGCCGAGCCGGAACTGAACGGTGCCATTCAGGCTTACACAGTTTTGGATGTAAATGGCCAAAAAGTGGGTGTTGTTGGCCTTACCACAGAAGATGCCGAAATTCTTTCCAGCCCCGGCCCCAACGTAAAATTTAATAACATCGAAGAAAATGTACAGGCCGCCGTCGATGAGCTGACGGCGCAAGGCGTCAATAAAATTGTAGCTGTCAGCCACGCCGGATTTGGCAAGGACCAGGAAGTGGCCGCAGCCGTCACCGGGCTGGACGTGATTGTGGCCGGCCACACCAACACCTACCTCTCCAATGATGATGAAGATGCCTCCGGCCCCTACCCCACCGTAGTTGAAGGCCCCGACGGCAACCCGGTGTTGCTGGTTTCTGATTTTACCTGGGGTAAATATCTTGGCCGTCTGGATGCAACCTTTGATGAAAATGGTGTGGTCACCAGCTACGACGGCAACCCCATTTTGCTGGATAGCAGCGTTGAACAAGATGCCGCTATCCAGGCCCGTGTCCAGGCGTTGGCCGCCCCCATTGAAGAGTTGGTAAACACTCCGGTTGGCTTCGCCGCCGTTGATCTGGATGGCGATAGAACCAATTGCCGCTTTGGCGAATGTACTCTGGGCAACCTGATTACCGATGCCATTATCTGGAAAACCGCCGGTGAAGGCGTTCAAATTGCCTTCCAAAATGGTGGAGGGATTCGGGCCAGCATTCCCGCCGGAGAGGTAACTCTGGGCGATGTGCTGACCGTACTGCCTTTTGGCAACCTGATTTCTACCTTTGAACTGACCGGCGCCGAGGTGGTAGAAGCGCTGGAAAACGGCGTCAGCCGGGCCGAAAATCCGGACAACGAAGGAACCGGTCGCTTTGCGCAGGTATCCGGAGTGCGCTATAGCTGGAACCCCAACCAACCGGTCGGCGCTCGCATTGTCAGTGCAGAAGTAAAAAACGATGACGGCTCCTACAGCCCCATCGACATGGCCGCTACCTACAAAGTAGCTGCCAACAACTTTAATCGGGGCGGTGGCGACGACTACCAAGTGTTTGTAACCGCTCGCAACGCTTACGATGCCGGCGCAGCTCTGGACGAAGCTGTAGCAGAATACATTGCCATCAACTCACCGGTAGCCCCCAAGCTTGAAGGCCGCATTTCTCAAGCTGAAGGCGAAATGATGGCTAAAGGCGAAGGCGAAATGATGGCCGAAGGCGGTACCTGCGACCAGAATTACGTAGTGCAGGCCGACGACTGGCTGAGCAAGATTGCCGACAAATTTTACGGCGATGTGCTGGCCTACAATGTAATTTTTGAAGCCACCAATGCCGCTGCTGCTGCCGGTGAAGCCTACGACGTCATTGCCGACCCGAATGTCATTGAAGTGGGTCAGGTGTTGTGCATTCCCGCCAGGGAAGAAGGAGAAATGATGGAAGTCGGCGACGAAGCTGCGGCCGAAGAAGAAAGCCATGACAATGCCCACGGCGAAACGCCTCATTGGACCTACTCCGGCGAAACCGGCCCGGAATTCTGGGGTGATCTTTCCGAAGAATTTGCGCGCTGCTCTGCAGGCACCAGCCAAAGCCCCATCGACATTGCCTCCGGCTCGGCTACCAAAGCGGGCGGAATTACCTTTAACTACCAACCCACAAGCCTGGGCAGCGTAGAAAACAATGGCCACACCATCCAGGTAAATTACGATTCCGGCAGCACCATTGAAGTAGACGGAAAAACGTTTAACCTGGCCCAATTCCACTTTCACGCCCCCAGTGAGCACACGCAGGGGGGCGCTCCGGCAGCCATGGAAATGCACCTGGTGCATAAGAGTGCTGATGATAAACTGGCCGTAGTGGGTGTCATGTTTGATGAAGGCGAAGAAAACGCATTTCTGGCTCAATTCTGGGGCCAGATTCCCACCGAAAAAGCCAAAGTTGCGCTGGAAGGCACCATCAATGCTGCCGACGCGCTGGCGCTGGAATCTCCATATTACGCCTACTCCGGTTCTTTGACCACCCCGCCCTGTTCCGAAGACGTTAACTGGTTTGTAGTGGAACAGCGCGGTCAGGTATCCAGCGAACAGGTCGCGGCCTTCTCTTCAATTATTGGAGCCAATGCCCGCCCTGTACAACCGCTGAATGGCCGTGTAATCAGCGAATAAGTTAATCCGGTAATCAAACATTTATAACAAAAAAGGCGAGAGATTTTTCTCTCGCCTTTTTAATTCTTTTAGAAATCTGTGGGTTTAGCGCGTTCTGCTGCGTACCATTCGTTCAGTTTTTCGTTTGCACGCCACACAAAGCGTTGTCTCTGGAAAAATTTCCAGGCGTTCCGGTTCAATTTGTTTCCCACACTGTTCGCAAATACCGTAGCCTCCCTTTTGAGCTTGCGCTATGGCGTGCTCAATGTCACGTAATTTGCCTTCCAGCGTTACGATCAGGGCATGGGTTTTATCACGTTCAATTAAATCCGAGGCTGCGTCGTCAATATCATCATGTTCAACTTCTGATCTAAGGTCAGCCCGAAAGTGTTCCAGATCAACCAAAGTGTGTTGTCGTTCCTGTTCCAGCAAGTCCAATTTCGATTTTATCCCTTTTTTACTCATAGCGCCATCGCCTCTTTGAGCCTTTAACTAAAATAACCTCATCAGCAGTTTGTGATAATGTAGGTATCAGCATTGATAGCTGCTCAAAAAGCGATGGGGTTTCAATAACCGTTAATTTGGGGCAAATTTATACCACAAATGTTTGATTTTGTAAAATAGAAATTGCGTTATGTTGTAATGAAATTTGTCTTAGATTTTTGGGAAACCGGGATACCCTCATCAGCGGGAATTCGAGGGCATGTACCCCGGCAACCTGCGACCCGGCAACCTGCTCCCGGTACAGCTTTGCTGCATTACGATATTTGCCTGATTGTGGTATCAAATCCATAATTGCTAAGTTCTAATTGACGGGTGTAGCATTGGGCCTTGTGCCCTTTTTACTGCTGTAACAATGCCCACAAGGGGCTTAACTACCCGTTAAAACAAAGTTGACTTAGCACTAAGGAATCGGGATTAAATAACGGTCCCCTTTTGTCCAAAAAAACGCTCAAGACAGGTTTTATCGGCAATAATTTACTATTCACCCTTTTTTTACTGCTCAAAGAGGGCATTTAATTAATTCTCGTTCCTTATCTTCATTGCAGGGGTCATCATGCTGCCACCAAGCCACATTTCCTACACCGTTGCCACACTCGATCTGCTTACAAAGCGCGTGCCCGCCCTAAAAAGGGTTGATTACCGTTTGGTGGCATTAGCCGCTACCGGGCCGGACCTAATTGACAAACCCCTGGCCGCGCTTTATTTCTATCGACGCTACAAATCGGCGGTGTTGTTTGCGCACACGCTGTTGGTTCATGCCGCTGTACTGGGTTACGCACTCTGGAAAAAACCACGCTGGTGGCCCTACGCCCTGGCCTTCAACGGCCATGCCGTCCTCGACCGCTTGTGGCTGTTTAGAAATACCTGGTACTGGCCCTTGACCGGCTGGCAATTCCACACGTGGGGCAAACGCGGCAGCGAGCAGACCGACATCAAACTGGCCTACTGGTACGCCTTCACCCGCCGCCCGGAGTTGTGGGGCTGGGAGTTAGGCGGGTTTCTGGCCGGGTTGTGGTTTGTGTTGCGCCACCGCTTGTACCGCTGGCACCGGCTCAAACATCTGCTGCTCACCGGTAGACCGCCCGCCTCTTAAGACGTTAAGTTTTTTCGAACAACGTCCTGGAAAAAATTGTGAATTGTGAATTGCCAATAGTGAATTATTAATGGAAAAAGCAAAACCTCACAATTCGGAGTTTATAATTTACAAATTTCTTGTAACTACTTACCCCCCTCTAACTCCCCCTCAGGAGGGGGGAGGACTTAACTT
>CAYWSS010000240.1:0-8119 GCA_964460505.1 uncultured Caldilineaceae bacterium
ATTGTAAACCTGTCTTTTGCTTCATTTTGGCCGAATGAAACGATGCCTTGAAAAGGGATATGTACAGCGGCATCGATTACAAGATTGACATCTCTCAGCCCGCCGGCGAACGAGTGGTTGAGCTGATGTACCAGGGGCAGCCCGTAACACCTGACCAGGAACTGGTGCTGGCCATCAACAACTATCGCGGTGGCGGCGGCGGCGGTTACAGCATGTTCACCGAAGGCGAAGTGCTCTGGAAATCAATGTCCGAAATCCGCGACTATATGACCGAGTACATTCAGGAAAAAGGCATGATCGATCCACAAGAATATTATGTGAATAACTGGACGCTGCTGCCGGAAAGCATCTACGGCGAAGCCGTTGCTGCCGAAGCACCGGCTACGCTGCCCGTTTCCGGCGCTTCAACTTCAAACGCCACAGCATCAATTATGATCTTCCTGTTGGTCGGAAGCAGCCTGATTGTGGCCGGTTACGTCATTCGTCGGCAAAGGGTATAACAACTTTGCTTAAGGGGCGGGATCGCTCCTGCTAAATTTATCAGATAACCTCCAGCCCGCTATCGGGGAAATGACTTCGATAGCGGGTTTATTAATGGTTTGGTTGTCCCCATTATTGTAGAAGAAAACCAGAACGACATGGCTTTCAGCAGATCGCCCCACCGGCTTGCCGGGATGTCGAGCGGGCAGAGTTGTAAGACCGGTGACATAATGCTACAATAACGTTAGCGGTAAGTGAAATCCGTTATTTTTTCAACTGTTGTTGGAAAGAACGTTTACTTACCGATAACCCCGCTGAGGTGTTAAAGACTCCACCGGATCAACCGGCGGTGCAACCCATCGTAATAGATAGCAAGATAGAGTCAATCATGGTTGCCTGTGGCATTGTTTAGGCCTAACGGGTTTCACATCGACAAAAGATTGTCGATTATCAAGTAAAGCAACCTGGGCAACCTGGACATTTAACCCTAACGATTTACTGACGGCGGCTGTTAACCGCTTGGTTGTTGGTTCGGGTCCACCCCGAGGAACGTTGTAAAAACCGGCGTGCGGGCTATAGTCTGCCAAAATTCGTAGTCTCAGTAGAGCCAATTTTCGAGGAGCCAGCACTGCGTAGCGTCAGATGCGGCTCCGTTTGGCATCTGAGGATGTCTCACTCCTCAAATTTGGATCCACTGAGACTGAAGTCTGCTCCCCAGTTTACGGATAGGCTCTTATTAATACGGTTCTCTGGTAGTTTGCAGGGTTGCTCTATAAAAAGCATATTTTCTACCATGAATTACACGAATTTCACTAATTTTTTATTTTTTCGTATTAATTTGGGCAATTCGGTGCAAATTCTTTACCCTGACCCTGCGAAGTCCTTTAGAGCCATTAATACTTTGCACAATCAAGCCTCAATCTAACATCAGGTCAATGGCAACTCCATTAATCATAATTCAGGAAAAAAATCACCATGGCAACAACCGGCAGCGGCATTTTAAAACTAACCAAAAAAGGCGCGGGCAACCTGCACAATCCGGACGATCTGTCGGATAAAATTTTCGTTCCCCCAAAGCTCATTCGAGATTTTAGCCTGGCGGATGGAGCCACTGTTACCGGCCAGGTGCAGCGCAGCAAAAAAGGAGAGCAACTCAGTTCGGTTGAAACCGTGTGTGGGATGTTGCCGGAAGAATTTAATAAGCGCACGCCATTCAGACGCCTCATTGCTATTGATCCGTGCAAGCGGTTCAACCTGGCTGTGACCGGGGAAACAAGCACCCGTCTCATCGACCTGGTAGCACCCGTGGGCAAAGGAACCCGGGGCTTAATTGTTGCGCCGCCAAAAGCGGGAAAAACGATTTTGCTGGAGCAGATTGCCAAAGCCATCCGGGTTGACGATCCGGAAACCCGCCTTATTATACTGCTGATAGACGAAAGGCCAGAGGAAGTGACGCATCTGCGGCGAGCCATTGCCGGCGCTGAAATATTTGCCAGCTCCAGCGATCAGCCGGTGCGGGAGCATGTGGAGTTATCTGAGCTGATGCTGGCCCATATTCGCACAGAACTGGAATGTGGCCGCAATGTGGTTGTGTTGGTGGACAGCCTGACCCGGCTGGTTCGAGCCTTCAACTTAAGAGGCTCGCGCAGGGGGCGCAGCCGCACGCTTTCGGGGGGAGTGGAAGCTGAAGCGTTACAAATCCCTCGTCGTTTTTTTGGTGTGGCCCGCAATATTGAGGGGGGAGGCTCAGTAACCATACTGGCCACGGTCTTGATTGACACCGGCTCGCGGATGGATCAGTTTATCTTTGAAGAATTCAAAGGGACCGGCAACAGCGAAATTGTGCTGGATCGCTCGTTGGCCGAAGCTTACATTTTTCCGGCCATCAATCTGCCGGCCAGCAGCACCCGCAAAGAAGAACGTCTTTATAGCCCCAAAAATAGTTCCCGGTTAATTAAACTTCGCCGGAGCCTGGCAGAGCGCCCGCCAAGAGCCGCGATGGAATACCTGCTCAACCTTGTTGGCCAATACCCCACCAATGAGGAACTGTTGCAAAGCATCACCCCGGCTCAATAAACCCGTCACCGTAATTTAGATTTCTATCATTTGCATGCGCTCAACAATATGCTCGGCAATGATTCTGCGGGCATCCTGGTGTTTGGTTCGCTCTAATTCAATGCTTGTTTTCATCGGTTTTAAGATGGCCGGTTGATCGATAATTTTTTGAATAAGGGTGGCAATTCGCTTGGGTTTGGCTTCAAACAAGCCGATACCCGTGGCAATCAGATAATTCTTGTTGCCCGATTCCTGGCCTTTGATGTAATGCGTGGCAAAAAAAGGCGTCCGAGAAGCCACAGCTTCCAGCAAAGCGTTAGGCCCGGCTTTGGCAGCCACAAAATCAGCAGCGTGGAATAAGTTGGCCAGCGTCTGGGCATCTTTTATATACCCAAAAATCTTTACACTCATATTACCCGGAAACTGTTTCTGTTTAAGCCGCCGCTTTAATTGAGCATTTCGGCCGGTAACAACAACGGCTTGAAACGGCTGAATATTCTTTTTTCGCAGGCGCATCATAACCTCAAACGTCTGCTCACTGCCATCGCCTGAGGCTCCAAAAAGGATAGTGAATTTTTTAGGATCAAGCCCCAGGCCGGCCCGATGCCGGGAGAGGTCTTGCGGTTCAACGTAAAATTCTTTTCGAATGGGGTGGCCGGAACGCACAATTCGCCGGGGATCCAGATTGTGGCGTAAGGCCAGTTGCAGGGTTCTAACCGTGGGCACAAAAGTGATGTCGGCGCCTCTTGTAAAGCAGAGGCGATGGGGCGTAAAAGGATCCGGGATAAAAACATAAAAAGGGATCCGTTTTCCGGTTTCTTTGTAAATTTTGTCCAGAATTGGCGGGATTTCCTGAATCCCAAATTGGGTGTTACTCAAAATTGCGTGGGGCCGGTGTTGATCGATCAAATCCCGAAAATACCCTTTTTGAAAGAGAAGATTAATCTGGGCGCTGACATGGCTGCCGTAGGGCGTGTCGGTCAATTTGAAAAAAAGATGATAAACGTCGGTAAATTGGGGTTTTTGGGCAATGGCATACAGTTCCTCAAACTGTTTGGGGAGAATGTTGGCCGTTGATACGTTTATCGAAGGGTTCACCTCCTCTAACCCTTGTTTGATTGCTTGCGTAATGCTTAAATGGCCGCCGCCGGCCCCGGTCTGCAAAATTAACAGATTTTTTGCTGCTTTTTTCTCCATGCGCATGACTCCTTGTATAAAATGTTCGTAGTCAGATACGCAGCGCGGTGGACCTTCGGTTGTCTAACGCCACTCCGCTATCGCTTCGAGGCTGACTACAAGCGGGTAATATCTATGGCACCCAACCTTGTTTCCAAACTGGACACAAAGCGTGGAAACGAGGTTGGGTGCCATACGGGGCGCGTGAAACCCCGTTTCATAAATATCGCCTGTTTATGTTTAAAAACATCGCGGCCCATTATAATCCAAAACTCACAGGAGCAAATTTACAGCCGGCGAAGCTGAAGTTCTTAATTTACACCCAGAATTAAAAACACCCCGACCAGGGTGCTTTGATACAGGAATTATCTGGTGCCTGCTGCATAATGTACTGCGAAACGATGCGCAAACAAGGCCCCTCTTAGGATTTTTATGCCGACGCCTATGGCGGGGAAAAACCCTCCGGCCAGTGCGTTTGAGAATTGTGTTTGACTCCGTGCAATTCTGCACCTTGCAGGTTTACGTCTCTCAAATAGGCCTCATTAAGGTTTGCCCCGTTCAGGTTGATATTTTTAAGATTGGCTTTTCTGAAATCTGCTTTACTAAGGGTTGCGCGGCTAAAATCTGCTCCGGCAAGATTGGCCCACCCCAGGTATGCCCGGCTCAGGTTTGCCTGAGTGCAATTTGCCCGGCTCAGATCAGTCTCGCTCAGATCAGTTTCACTCAAATTAGCCAATGACAGATTAGCTCCTTTGAGGCTGGCTTCTTTTAAGTAGGCTCCGCCAAAATTTACCTGGTTTAATATTGCATTATCCAGATTTGCCCCACTTAAATTTGCCCCGCGCAAATCTGCCTCTCTAAGGTTTGCCGCCCCAAAATTGACCCTGCTCAAGTTAGCCTTTCTAAAATCCGTCTCGCTCAGATTTGCTTCTCTAAAGCTTGTTCCACTAAAATCTACCCCTTTGAAATTTGCCCCACTAAGATTGGTTCTGCTGAGGTCCAGCCCTTTTGCTTCCTGATTGACAATTTCCCAAATCAGCTTCCACCTTTCTTCAATTTGAGTGCCGGTATCAATCTCCGCTTTTTGCAGAGCCGCGCCGCTCAGGTCGGCCCATCGAAGATCAGCGCCATCGAGAATTGCCCATTGCAAATTGGCCCCACGGAAATATGCGCCAATGAGATCCGCTCCGCTCAAATTGGCGCCATTAAGGTTAGAGCCGCTCAAATCGGCCTCTCTGAGGTTAGTGCCGCTCAGATCCACATGGCTGAGGTCAACCCCGTTGAGCGTTGCCCGCTCGCCCCGGTTACGGGCCTCTTGAATGACCTGATCAACCTGATCTCTTGTAAGTTTAACCATTGCCAATCCCTTTAATCGTACCATTTATCAATGTGTTGCTTCAACTATAGTTCATTATACTACTTATTTTTAATTGTGACCTTAAATTTCATGCTGGATGGCAATATCCGATTTTGCTTCTGGCTGAAGCCCGGAGTAAATACCAAAAATGTATCTATTCTGTAGAATGACAGTTTTACTGATTCAGGCTAAGGCTAAGAAAAAAGTGCCGCTTTTGTAATCATAAACCATTCCAACCGAGAAATCATGTTTTCTCAGCCTTAGCCTGATTTGCTATAAAATGCCCGCCTGCTGAACAGATACCCCCAAATTATACAGACTCAGCAGATCAAATTTTCGAGGAGCCAGCACTGCGTAGCGTCAGATGCGGCTCCGTTCGGCATCTGACGCAAAGCGTACCTCACTCCTTAAATTTGGATCCACTGAGTCTGCAAAGCAGGTTTTTTGCCTGGGAAATGTGGTATGCTACAATACCCTGCGTTAAATAAAATCTGTGGAGTACTGAATATGACTCGTGAAGAAACATTGGCATGGATTGACCTTATCCTGGATTCGCTGGACAAGCATGAAATGATGGCTATCATCAACGAAAGCCGTGATAAATTTGATGGCGACTTTTTTGAAACCATCAGCAGCGAAACAGAACGTTACGAAGCTGAAAATGATAAAAAGACGGCTAACCAGCTAACATCAATTGCCCGGGCTATTGCCAGTGTTCGCCAGAATCGGGCCGAAAACCTTTAATCCCCCTTGCAGGAATAGTTCATGTCGCTACCACCTTCTGAAAATATAATCCTTGACGGGCATATTGTTGGTCAACTTAGAGAAGAGATCAAAGATTTATTTGATATTGTTGCCATAGAAATCCCGCGTCAGGCTCCAAAAGGGACCATCTGTTTTATTGGCAATTTGCTGATGAAAGATAGTGAAGCGGCTTATGATATTATTGCCGAACGCTGGCACAAGCATCAGTACACTCCCTTGCTGCGTCACCACCAGGAGCAGGTTCTGCTGGAGGCGCGGGCCGGGGTGATTGACACCCGGCCCACCAACCCCTGGATAAATTTGGGGCTGGCCGTGGCTACCATTGCCGCTGTGTGGTTTACCGGAGCCACCTACGAATGTCAGTGTGTGCCCACCACTCTGGCCGATTGGATCACCGGTTTGCCCATGATGCTCAGCATGATGGTGATTTTAGGCGCGCACGAGTTTGGCCATTATTTTGTCGCAAAATATCATAAGGTCAATGTAACACTGCCCTACTTTATTCCGCTGCCCGTTGTGTCGCCGGTGGGTACATTGGGAGCGTTTATTCAATTGCGTTCTCCCTTTAAAACTAAAAAGCAGCTTTTTGATATTGGCGTTGCCGGCCCCATTGGCGGCTTGATTTTTGCCATTCCGCTAATTTTTTGGGGTGTTGCTAACTCCTCGGTTCATCGCTTGAGTCGGGGAGTGGAGGCTACATCAGTGTTGGAAGGGAACTCAATTTTTTATCTGGGCGTAAAATATTTTATTCACGGTCAACTGCTGCCCAACTTTGATCAATATTCTGAGTTGCCCGTTGTGCAGGAGTTTGCGCTGTTGTTGGCCGGAGCCATTCCGGCCGGCGGGGGCAGTGATATCTTGATCAACTCGGTAGCCTTTGCGGCCTGGTTTGGCCTGTTTGTAACCGCCATGAACCTGCTGCCGGTTGGGCAGTTGGACGGCGGGCATATTGTCTACAGCTTAATTGGGGAAAAAGCTCAATTGCTGGGAACGGTGCTGGTCGGCATTATGGTGCTGGCAGGCATATTCTGGTGGACAGGCTGGCTGGTATGGGCCTTTTTGGTATTTTTTGTTATCGGCGTTAAGCACCCGCCCCCCCTCAACGATCTGGTCTCTCTGGGAGCGGGCCGAAAAATCCTGGCCTTTACAATGATTGTGGCCTTCCTCATTTTGTTTATGCCGAACCCATTGCAGCCGCTGTAAAATAAAAGGGAAAAACGCAAGACATTGGGGGAAACTACCCGCTTCGCGAATCCCCTCCGGCCGGCGGCGCTTTTCGACACATTTGAAACACACCAAAACAGGCATCCGTGTTTGGATGCCTGTTTTTATTTCACCCCATTGGGGTATCTTCTCAATACCCAAAGGGCACTATAGTAACCTGGGGCGATGGTGGCGCGGTCGGAGACCGGCCACAGCGCCTCCCCGACAAATCGAGAGATACCCCTCAGGGTATGTTAATCTTCAACAGCAGCCTTTTCAACCCGATAAACACAACTTGAGGCCCCGGTGGCAATGCAGGCTACTTCTTCAACTTTGTGCAGCTTGCCGGTAATCCAGGCCATGGCCTCCATAAGCACCCCCACCGTTACATAGCATGCCGATTTTTCATGATGGGGACGCCACCGGCAGGGACACTCATTAACGATAAAATAGAAGGCGTCTCCTTCTTCTTTAACCACAGTAGGTTGGTTAACACGTTCCACCGCGGCTTTGGCCATACGGTCTAAGATAAGCTTCATCCGGGTCTTTTCGGGCAGGGCTTTGAGGGCAACGCCGGCCAACCCTAAAATTGCGGGTTGATCTTTCAGGCCAAATTTAAATGTGGCGCGGCCTATTCTTAAGAGCATGGCTCTGGCTCCGCGAGGCCCGTAAAAGTCCTCGACCGCTTGCTGAACTCCACCATAATCGGCAAAGGCGGCATCCATTTCCAGATTTTTGGGAGGGTAGTTATCAATGTATCGACTTAACCCTCCGGCATTGAGAACGGCTTTTGTGCCGTTTACACCCATTACATCTTCAATGGCTTCAAGTAAAACTCGTAAGGCTGCGTTTGGCATGGGGCGATGTTCTGGCATTAGTAACCTCCGTTTTTTTGTTGGGAGTGTGTTATTATACCATGGCTTCGGGATGTTGGTCGAGTCCTTTTTAACATTAATTATGCGCAGTCAATAATAGGCCATTTGCCGGGTTTGCCCAAGGTTTTTGGGCAGACTGGGGGGGCGGGGGGTGTCCCCATACGCATCAAGTTTATAATCAGGGTAACTTGAGGACAATCGGGGCGGA
>CAYWSS010000241.1:0-8111 GCA_964460505.1 uncultured Caldilineaceae bacterium
AGGGGAACAGGTGAAAAAACAGCACGCCCGCAAACAGGGTGTGCTGAAATTAGCAGTAGGTTTTTGGCTAAACGAAGCGTATCGATCCACATCACCAGACGCCAAAAGCGCCGCTCGTACCTCGCTCTGCTTTTGGCGGTTCGAGTGAATGCGATTGTTATGTTTATTTTAGGTCTGGCGTTTGTATTAATTCTGACACCTCAAGTGAACCGCCAATATCAAGCTGCCAGAAATAACACAACAATCGCAGTTCTGCAAAACTCGGCAGGTTACAAAGTGACGGCACTTAAAATACAGATACAAGTCGACTTTCAGTGACCCTAAAAGTGCCGGTCACTCTAATTTACCTGATGGCTTTTGCGGTATTGCCAACAATCAATTTAACTGCCGGACCACGGCCACAACCCGCCCCTTAATCTCGACCTTGTCGGGGGCAACAAAAATCGGGTCCATGGTTTGGTTTTCGGGCTGCAACCGAATTTTGTCCCCTTCGTGGTAGAAACGCTTGAGGGTGGTTTCTTCCTGCTCGGGCAGCCAGGCTGCGACCATTTCGCCATTGTTGGCGCTTTCCGTGTGGCGCATAATTACAATATCGCCATCATTAATAAATGCGTCAATCATTGAAGTGCCCTGTACTTCAAGCGCGTAGATTCCTTCCTGAGAAGACACAAGGTCACGAGACAGTTCAATGGTATTTTCATAGTCCGGCGCATCTGTAAAAACACGGAGGGGTTCACCGGCGGCAATGCGCCCAAGCATGGGAACCCTGACCAGCCCCGCCGCGGCATGGGTCAGTTGTTCCCCCAGGCCTTCGGCTAAACGAATACCCCGCGACACAGTGCGGTCACGGGAGATGTAGCCGGCCCGCTGCAACGCATCAAGATTGTAATTAACTACCGAGGTTGAGCTGATACTCACCGCTTTGCCAATTTCTCTAATGGTGGGCGGGTAGCCATTGTCAAGCATAAAACTCTTTACAAAAGTCAGGATATTTTTCTGTCGCTCTGAAAGACTCATTTTGATACACTCCTTGGGTACACGGCCATTTGTTCCGACCATTTGTGCTGGTTTGCGTTGATTATACCACGAACGGGCGTTCTATGTCAAATTTAATTTCAGGAATCAAAAAGGCCCGGAACTACCCTGCTATTTTCCGAGCCTTGTCCAGTCAACCTGTTTTGTATTACGTAACCGGAAAATTTACGCAATACGAAATATGCAATATTCAGTTATTTTATCGAGTCGGTTTCAAATCGGCGGCTGCCTGGTCAATGGCATCGGACAATTTGTCCAGATCCGGCGGTTTTACAAAAAACAGATCGGCGCCGGCCAGGCGGGCTTTGGTACGCTCGCGTTTACTGCTCCAGGCAGAAACGACAAACACGGGCAGGTGTTTGGTTTTTGGGTTCGATTTCAGCTCACTGATGGCTTTGTAGCCGTCCATAATGGGCATCCTCAAATCCATTAAAACCACGTCCGGCTTCCAGGAGATGGCTTTTTCCACCCCTTCCTTGCCATTTTTGGCATACTCTACTTTGTAACCGCCCTTCAATTCCAGCAGTCGGGCGATGGTGTCTCTGATTACGGCAGCATCTTCAACATAGAGGATACGAGTCTTGGTCGGGAGTCGTTTTATTTTGGTTGCGCTTTGCTCGGGCATTGATTGGCCTCAAAAATCATTCGGAGTTGGGAATTTGCAGAGTCAACGTTACTGGCTTTATTTTATACTAAATTTGCAGATGCGCTACTTTAGCCAAATATGGCCAGCGAAGTAAGGTTAACCAGCGGTGTGGGCCAAATTCCAAACAGAATGGTGACAATGGCCGCAATTGCCAGAGTAATGGTAACCGGTCCGGACAGCCTGATTTGAGGCACTTCGCCATCACCCCCTTCGGGCACCGGCCGGAAGTACATTTGAACCACAATGCCCAAATAATAGAAGGCGGAAATAGCGCTGTTTACCATCCCCGCCACGGCCAGCCAGCTCATATTGGCTTCGACCGCGGCTCGGAAAACATACAATTTACCCCAAAATCCAATAAACGGGGGGATGCCGGTCAGCGAGAACATAAAGAATAGCATCGCCAGCGCCAGAATGGGTTTGCGTGTGGCCAGCCCGGCATAATCGGTAATGGCCGAGCCAATTTTGCTGCGGCGCTCCAGCACGGCGACAACGGCAAACGCGCCGATATTCATAAAAGCGTAGGACATTAAATAAAAGAGAACTGCCTGCACCCCGTCCATCGAGCCGGAAGCCACGCCCACCAGAATATAACCGGCGTGGGCAATGCTGGAGTAGGCCAGCATCCGTTTGACATCTTTTTGAGCCAGCGCCGCAAGGTTACCCCCCGTCATGGTGATGACGGCCAGCGCGGCCACGGCCAATTGCCAATCGGCGGTAAACGCTTCACCGAAGGCAACCATCAACATCCGGATGAGGGCGGCAAAGCCGGCGGCCTTGGCCCCCACCGACATAAAGGCCGTAACCGAAGTGGGCGCGCCGTGATAAACATCGGGGGTCCACCACTGAAACGGGACTGCAGCAATTTTAAAAGCAAATCCAACCAGCAGCAAGCCCAGGCCAATCAGGGCAATGGGGTCGTTCAGGTTGGCGGTGCCGGCCCCGTACCACATGCCAATTTCGTTGAGATTGGTGGTGCCGGTAGCGCCGTACACCAGCGCCACCCCGTACAGGAAAAAGGCCGAAGCAAACGCCCCCAGCACAAAGTATTTCAGCCCGGCTTCGCCCGACCCCATCTGCTGGCGATTAAAGGCAGCCAGCACATACAGGGCTATCGACATAATTTCCAGCCCCATAAAAACCACAATCAGGTCGGTGGCGCCGGCCATCAGCATCATCCCACCGCCGGAAAACAGGATGAGCGCGTAATATTCGCCCCGCTGCAAGCCTCTGTCGCCCAGGTAACTGATGGCAATCAAAATGGATAACGCCGCGGCCACAATGAAAATCAGGTTGAGAATCAGGGCGTAACCGTCGCTCACAAGCATGCTTTGGTACGCCGGCACCGCCGCACGGTTAAACAATAAAAAACTGGCTATTGCCGTGGCAGCCAGCCCGACCAGACTCAAATAGCCCAGTATCCGTTTGTCACGGATGTACAGTTCCAAAAACATCACCACAAAGGCGCCGGCAAAAATAATCAACACCGGGGCCAGCGCTGCAAAATTCAGTGTTGGAAATTCGATTGGCATAAGTTCTCCAGATTAAAAACTGTATTCTATCGCCCGGCCAGGAGCGTGGCTGTGTTCAGAAGTTGCGCCAATTCGGCGGTGGCGTGATTGATTTCGTTAAAAAATATATTCGGGAAAAAGCCGATGAGAAAGCACACGGCAATCAGGGCAATGGCAATAAACTGCTCACGGGCATTCATATCCACCAGCTTATTATTGGCCGGATTGAACGGGCCAAACAGCAGCTTGCGGGTAGCCGTAAGCAGATACCAGGCCGCCAGCACAATGCCAAACGTGCCAAACGCGGCGGCAATCCAGTTGATTTTGAACGCGCCCAGCAAAATTACAAATTCGCCCACAAAACCGTTCAGGCCCGGCAACCCTACCGAGGCAAACATAGCCAGCAGAAAGTAGACGCCAAAGACCGGCACTTTTACCCAGATGCCGCCGTACTCGCTAAAAAGGCGGGTGTGGCGCTGCTCGTACAGGACACCCACCATGAAGAAGAGCATCCCGGTGCTGAGGCCGTGGTTGACCATTTGCAGCACGGCGCCGCTCATCCCCTGTTGGCCCCCGCTAAAAATGCCCAGCACAATAAAACCCATGTGCGCCACGGACGAGTAAGCAATGAGGCTTTTTACATCGCTTTGGGCCAGGGCCACCAGCGCCCCGTACAAAATACTGATAACCGCCAGCGCCACCAGCAGCGGGGTCCAAAACGGGACCGCTTCCGGGAAGAGCGGGATGGCGAAGCGCATAAATCCGTAGACGCCCAATTTTAGCAGCACCCCGGCCAGCATAATCGAGCCGGCGGTGGGCGCTTCGACGTGCGCCGCCGGAAGCCAGGTGTGCAGCGGGAACAGCGGCACTTTTACGGCAAAGGCCAGCGCAAAGGCAAAGAAGAGCCAGATTTGCAGGTTAACCGGAATATCAAGATTACCAACAAGCGCCGGCAGGTCTGACGTGCCGCCGCCCCAGAAATAAACCACCAGCGCGGCCACCAGCATCAGCGCGCTGCCGGCCATGGTATAAATGATAAATTTAATTGAGGCGTATACCCGCCGTTTGCCGCCCCAACGCCCAATCAACAAGGCCATCGGAATGAGGCTGGCTTCCCAGAAGACGTAAAAGAGAAACAAATCCAGCGCGACAAAGACGCCAATCACCGCCGCTTCCAGAAGCAGCAGCAGGGTCATGTATTCCTTGACCTGGTCGGTGATGGCAGTCCAGGAACTGAGGACGGAGATGAATGTTAGAAATGTGGACAGAATAATCAAAAACAGGCTGAGGCCGTCTATCCCAACGTGATACCCAATATTCAGCGATGGAATCCAGGGATAAATTTCTTCAAACTGGTAGCCGGAGGCGTTGCTGTCAAAGCCAAAATACAGCGTGAGCGACAGTAACAGGGCCACAACGGTGGTCCCCAACGCCATTATTTTTGTAACACCGGCGCGCTCTCTGGGCACAAATGCCACCAGAATTGCCCCGATGATAGGGATAATAATAAGCAGAGAAAGAGTCATGCACTTACCTCAAAAAGAAGTAGCTAACAATTACAATTACACCGATAAATGTACCCAGCGCGTAGTGGCCCACATATCCATCCTGCAATTTGCCTAATTGTTTACCGGCTTTGCCAATGGCTCTGGCGGCGCCGTCCACCAGCACATTATCGATGACCAGTTTATCGACGCCGCCGGCCAGCGCGTCGGCCAGTTTTAAGCCGGGCTGCACAAATACGACATCGTACAGTTCGTCAATCCAGTATTTGTTGACCAGCAGCTTGAACATCCCCCGCATACTACGCGCCATATTCTGCGGAACAGCCGGATTTTTCAGGTAGAAGAACCAGGCCACAACCATACCGCCAATAGCTACCAACGCCGAAATCGTCATCAAAATCGCTTCGGTCATCAACGAAAAATGATGTTCCTCTACGTGGCCCGCAGCCTCATAAATTATATCCAGGCGGGCGTTGAGAAAGTGGGGCAACCCCAACCAGGTGGGCAGGCCCAGCAGTCCGCCCAGCAGGGCCAGTCCCGCCAGCACAACCAGCGCAAATTGAATGGGCCGGCCGCTTTCGTGGGCGTGGTCGTAAAGGTGCTGGTCGCGGGGTTTGCCGTGAAAGGTGAGGAACACCGCCCGAAAGGTGTAAAACGCGGTTAGCCCGGCAGTAACCACGCCGATAAACCACAGCCAGGGGGCTGCCTCAAAATCCTTGGCCAAAATTGCATCCTTGGAGAAAAAACCGGACATCAGCGGGAAACCGGCCAGGGCCAGGCTGCCAATCCAGAAGGTAATCCAGGTGATTTTCATTTTGTTTTTCAGGCCGCCCATCCGCCGCACATCAATGACATCACGCATGGCGTGCATCACCGAACCGGCCCCCAAAAAGAGCAGCGCTTTGAAAAAGGCGTGGGTGGTCAGGTGGAACATGGCGGCGGAGTACGCCCCCACGCCCACCGCCGAAAACATGTAGCCCAACTGGCTGATGGTGGAATAGGCCAGCACCCGTTTCAGGTCAACCTGCACCAAGGCGATGGTGGCAGCAAAGAAGGCCGTCAACATGCCAATGGTGGCAATGGTCATTGATACGCCGGGAGCCAGCGAATAAAGCGCGTTGCTGCGCACAATCATATAAATGCCGGCAGTGACCATGGTGGCGGCGTGAATCAGGGCCGAAACCGGCGTGGGGCCGGCCATAGCATCGGGCAGCCAGACGTAGAGCGGTAACTGGGCGCTCTTGCCAATTGCGCCCACAAAGAGCAGGGCCGTAATCCACGGGATAACCGTGGGCATCGTCTCTGCCACGTGGTGGGCCTGTGCAAATACCGCATCAAATTGAAGCGTGCCGAAAGTGCTCCAGATGAGAAAAACGCCCAGCGCAAAGCCAACATCGCCAATGCGGTTTACAATAAAGGCTTTCATGCCGGAGGCCGACGGCGACAGCAGCGGCGTCAGTTTGACCGGCTCCGCGTTTGGCCCCATATTGATGGGGGCCTGCTCCTGCGCCGGCCGGTCAAACCAGAAACCGATGAGCAGGTACGACGAAACGCCCACCAGCTCCCAGCCAACGTACATCATCAGGTAGTTATCGCCCAGTACCAGCACCAGCATCGAGGCGATGAACAGGTTGAGAAAGGTGAAGAAGCGGGTGTAGTCCCGGTCGGGGTGGGCCTGGCCGGCGGCGTCTTTATGCACCATATAATCGGTGGCGTACACGTGGATTAAAAAGCCCACGCCGGTCACCACCAGCAACATTAGCAGCGACAGCGGGTCAACCAGTAAATTGATGGGCGCTTCAAAATTGCCGATAACCGCCCAGGTCCACAGCGGAACAGTTACCGCTTCAACCGAAGCGGCTCCCAACCGCTCAATGGCAATGCCAATGCCCACCAAAAAGGAGAGCAGCACCATCAGCGGCCCGACAATGCTAACCACCTTGTGCCCCACGCGGCGGCCAAAAATACCGTTAAACAGCAATCCCGCTAACGGAAAGGCAATTGTTAACCAGACTAGTTGCGTCATAAAAAAATCTCCAGGGTGCAGGAGGCAGGTTTCTTAACTCGCTACCTGCTACTTGCTACCTACCCTTTCAGTGAGTTAAATTCGTTGATGTCTACCGCGTCTTTGTGGCGATTGAGTTCTACCAGCAAGGCCAGGCCAATGGCGACTTCTACGGCGGCGACGGCCATGATCATAAACACAAAAATCTGCCCGGTGGCTGAATTGAGATAGCGGGAGAAGGCGATAAAGGTGAGGTTGACGGCATTCATCATCATCTCGACGCACATCAAAATAATCAGCGTATTTCGCCGGATGAGCACGCCACCGGCCCCGATAGTGAACAACATAGCGCTCAACAGCAGATAATATGACAGCGGTACCTGGTCAATCATTAAACAACCCTCTCCACTTCGGCAAATCTTACTTCGCCAAACATATCGCGCAGAACGCGCACTGTATTGTCAGACAGATTACAATCCGGCGACACCGTGACCCTCATTTGCGGATAGCGGGACTGCCGCCAGGGGTCGGTGTCGTTGCCAAGCCGGGCGACAAAACGCTCTACATCCTCGTCGGTGGCCTGCTTGATTTCAATCCAGTCGAAATCAAACAGTTGTGGGCGGTTCAGCCAGTTGACCCGCTGTCTGTCGTGATTGACGCGCCGCGTTTCACCGGCCCAGCCGGAATCGAGGACGGCAATCACGGTTCTAAATCGCTGCCGCTGCTGGTGCTGGGCCAGCCACACCACCCCGATGATCCCCACCGACAGAATGACCGCCACCAACTGGAAGGGCAAGGTATATTTAGTAAACAGCACCGAGGCCACCGCCTGCACCTGACCAAACTCAGACACGGTTTCCTGCGTCATCTGGCCGCCGGCCCCGTTGACCGTACTTTCAAATACGGCAGTGCCCACCACCGTCAGCAAAATCAGCCCCAGAATAATCAGAAAGATATTTTTGCCGTTTATCCAGAAGGTTACCGGTTCGCCAAAATCTCCACCAATGAGCATCACCACAAAGAGAAAAAGCACCACAATGGCGCCGGCATACACCAGCAACTGGGCCACCCCTAAAAACTGGGCATTTAACATAAAGTAAAAAACGGCCAGCGTGGCAAAGTTCACCAGCAAAAACAGGGCGCTGTGAACCACATTTTTATTAAACACAACCGCCAGCGCCGATAAGAGCGCCACCGCGGCCAAAATCAGAAACATTGTCATAAGATTTACTCTGAATACAAGATTATCTGCGAAAGTGCGAATGAACGAATGAGCGAATATGCGAAATCGTTCATTCGCCATTTGTACTTTCGCTCATTTGCGGTAACTACTTAGGCACACACCTTTGTAGCTGCTATAGTAGCGTCCTTTTGCCGTTTTTACCCCCCCTCAATCCCCCCCGATTCGG